>NZ_AJXD01000006.1:0-110617 GCF_000264725.1 Acinetobacter sp. HA
CCCTTAGTTCGTAGCCAAGTGCTCTATCCAGCTGAGCTATGAGCGCGTAACTTGTGTGCCTAGATTGGCAATACGTTTTTCTGCTTAACTTACTTGGTGCGCTCAGAGAGATTCGAACTCCCGACCCCTTAGTTCGTAGCCAAGTGCTCTATCCAGCTGAGCTATGAGCGCGACGTCTTGATGGGGTGCATTATATATGTTTTTCTAAACTTGTTAAGTCTTTTTTAATAAAAACCCAACCGAACGTACAGTAAATAAACGATATAGTTAAATTCAGGTTTTATAGGTGAATTTTCCTGCAGATTTATACCTAAAAGCAATTAATAGCGTATCAGCTTTCGACCTTAAGCTAGTTTAGTTATCAGATTGATAGTGGCATAGCGAAAATTAAGCGCTGGCATTTGAGCCTAATTCCAGAAAATTTCAGGCACAAAAAAACCGCAACATGTGCGGTTGATTGTTCAAGTTGGTGCGCTCAGAGAGATTCGAACTCCCGACCCCTTAGTTCGTAGCCAAGTGCTCTATCCAGCTGAGCTATGAGCGCGTAACTTGTGTGCCTAGATTGGCAATACGTTTTTCTGCTTAACTTACTTGGTGCGCTCAGAGAGATTCGAACTCCCGACCCCTTAGTTCGTAGCCAAGTGCTCTATCCAGCTGAGCTATGAGCGCGCGACGTAAGTAAGCGTGGCGGTGAGAGAGGGATTCGAACCCTCGATACAGTTACCCGTATGCGTCCTTAGCAGGGACGTGGTTTCAGCCACTCACCCATCTCACCGTAACGTGCCGCCATAATACAAATTTCGGCATAGCACTGCAAGCAAAGCTTTAAAAAAAAGTGCAGTTTTTTGCTCGATTAAATACTTTTTAAACAATTCATCTGTTTTTCTACACTTATTGCGCGAAAAAGCTCCGCTTTCTAACCAATAGTCGAAAATCCGCCGAAAAACGGAAACTTAAACAGATTATTGCAATCATTTACGTGCAGTCTGAGCGCACATGTCTTATGCTAATCCCATCTCCTAGGAAAATTTAAAGACATGATGAAAAATTGGGTCGATCCTGAAGCAAAAGCTGAAGCTGAACGTTATGACAACCCTATCCCAAGTCGCACGCTGATTTTAGAAACCATAGAAAAGAATAATGCCCAGTCGCATGCCGACCTGGTGGAACATTTTGAAATTGCAGATCAAAAAAGTATTGATGCCCTGAGTCACCGCTTGATTGCCATGGTGCGTGATGGCCAGTTAATGAAAGATGGTTATAAATTCCAGATTGCTACTGAACAACCGGAATATGAAGCCACGGTGTATATCAATTCTAAAGGCATGGGTACAGCCAATATTTCCGGTCAGGATGATCTGTTACTGCCCGAGCGTGAATTGCGCCAGGTCTTTAATGGTGACCGCGTTAAAGTCCGCCAAACTTCAGTCGACCGCAAAGGTAAGGCCTGGGGTTTTATTACTGAAGTGATACAACATCGTGTCAAACAGGTTATTGGTAAAGTCTGCCAGCATGAAGGTGAATATTTCGTACAACCTGCCAGTCCGAATGCGCATCAGCCCATCACCCTAGAAAAAGAACTGATTGAACATGCTCAGGTTAAAGTTGGTGATTCGATTCGTGTTGCGATTGATACTTACCCAACCAAAGAAGAATTTGCGACTGCGCATATTATCCAGTCAATGGCAGATAAAGCAGATACGGAAATCATCATTCCACAAACCATTCTGGAATATGGCCTGCCTTACGAATTCCCTGATGAAGTTATCAAAGAAGCAGAAAGTTTTAAAGAACCCAATGCTAAGGATCGAGAAGGTCGTATCGACCTGCGTGACCTGGCCTTAGTCACCATTGATGGTGAAGATGCCCGCGACTTCGATGATGCGGTGTATGCAGAGAAACGTCCTGGCGGTGGTTATCGTGTTGTCGTGGCAATTGCAGATGTGAGCCATTATGTCCGTGTTGGCAAGCCACTGGATGACGAAGCTCAGGAACGTGGTACATCGGTTTACTTCCCGCATTATGTCTTGCCGATGCTGCCTGAAGCACTCTCCAATGGCTTATGTTCCTTAAACCCGCATGTTGACCGTCTCTGTATGGTCTGTGATTTAAAACTGTCACGTGCAGGCCGTGTGACCAGTTTTGAGTTCTATCCTTCTGTGATGCATTCCAAAGCGCGTCTGACCTATAACCAGGTTGCGCAGTATTTTGATGGTGACAGTAACGCGATTACTGAAGATCGTGATGTACGCAAATCACTCAATACACTATTCCAGCTGTATCAGGTGCTGAAAGAATTGCGTGCGGATCGTCATGCGATGGAATTCGAAACTGTCGAAACCTATATGACTTTCGATGAGCTGGGTGGTATTCAAGAAATTCTGCCACGCACCCGTAATGATGCGCATAAGCTGATTGAAGAGTGCATGTTGCTCGCCAACGTGGCGGCGGCTGAATATGCGCTGAAAAATGAAATTCCAATGCTGTACCGTGTGCATCAGCCACCAGAGTTTTCCCGTATTCAGAAAGTACGTGACTTCGTCAAGCTACTCGGTCTGAAATTCCCGGAACAACCCACCCAGAAAGATTATCAGGAAGTGATTGAAGCGACCAAAGACCGTATTGATGCCCCAAGTATTCATGCAGTCCTGTTACGCTCAATGATGCAGGCCTACTACGGCGCGAAGAATGATGGTCACTTCGGTCTGGCATATGATGCCTATACGCATTTCACCTCGCCAATCCGCCGCTACCCTGACCTGTTGTTACATCGGGCGATTAAAGCACAGTTGGCACAAAAACCATATCCGATTTCGGGTGCATCACTGGATGATGCCGGTGAGCATTTCTCTTCAACTGAACGTCGTGCTGATGAAGCTTCACGTTCTGTAACGACCTGGTTGAAATGTCACTACATGCAGCAGCATCTGGGTGAAGAATTTGTTGGCATTATCAGTGCGACTGCAGAATTTGGTCTGTTTGTTACCCTGAAAGATCTTTATGTAGATGGCATGGTACATGTCAGCCAGCTCGGTGATGATTTCTTTGTCTTTGATCAAAGCAGCCAAAGCCTGGTCGGTCAGAACCGTGGACAAATCTTCGGTCTGGGGGATGAAGTCAAGATCAAGGTTGCCGGGGTAAATCTGGAAGAACGTAAGATTGACTTTGAACTGGTACAACAGTTAACTCATGCTGGCCGTCAAATCCGCGCCCGTGCCCCCCGTGTCGCAGAGAAAAAGCCTTTAGTCCGTCCGGAAGCGACTGAACAAGTCTTTGGCAAACATGAACGCGAGTCCAAAGCCAAAGATAATGCAGATGGAGAACAACCCATACGACGCAAAAAAGACAAAGGAAAACCCAGTTCCTACAGCAAAAAGCCTGCTAAAAAATCTGCAGGAAAGCCTGAAACAAAGGATAAAGGTAAAGTAAAGAAAAAAGCCAAAGTGAAAAAGAAAAAATCCAATGCAAAGCCAAAGGGTGAATGATTTTCACAGTTAAAAAGAGCGCTACGGCGCTCTTTTTTATTTTCTATAGACCTAAATCTAAACAGCTTGACTAAATTATTGGAAAAGATATCTTTTAACGTTTTTAAAAGGGGTAACAAATGAAAAAGATTCTAACACCTATTCTAGCTGCATCATTTCTCTTCAGCGCAGGGTGTGCAACTATGTTTAATGGGTCAAGTCAAACTGTAAATATTCGCAGTAATGATGCCGAAGCTAAACTTTATGTGAATGAAGAATATATGGGGAAAAATAACGCCGTTTATACTTTTAAAAAGAAAGAAAATTATGTACTAAAAGCTGAAAAAAATGGCTGCAAAACAACAACAGTGATCCCTCAGAAAACTTTTGATCCTACTACTCTTCTAGGTGTATTTATTGACTGGGGTATTATTTCTATTTTAGTAGTCGATGGTGCTGCTACAGGCGCATGGCAAAAATTTAATCAAACAAGCTACATTGTAGATCCAGACTGTTAAAATTTAATAGCCTATAATTTTATATTTATAGGCTTTTTTAATAATTTTCATAGAAAATTTCTTTCTCTCAATATTCAAATAATAAATACCAGTTTCACCTTGATTTCCTTGCCAATAAGCCCTACATCTAAATTTAACATAGGAAATAAATCGGCAGACCGACATGACTTTAGAAAAGGCAACTTTGCCTGTTCCACAATTTGATCAGATTACACTAGCAGAACTGAAACAAAAGATTGAAAGCTGTATTGCTGAAGGTCAAAAATTCCTGAATGAACTTACCGAAACACCGGATTCAGCTCAGGAACAGCTTGCCATTTTGGAACATGTCGACACACTTGAAAATAATATGAGTGAGGCTTGGGGCATTCTCTCGCATCTCAATGCCGTGAAAAACAATGCGGAAACGCGTGAAGTTTATCAAGCCTTATTACCGGGCTTAAGTGAATACTATACCCAACTCGGCCAACATACGGCCCTGTATCAAACTTATCAGCATGTGCATGATGCGCCGGTATTTACTGACCTGCCTACAGCACAGCAAAGCGCGATTAAATTAGCACTGCGCGACTTCAAACTTTCGGGCGTAGCGCTAGAAGGTGAAGCGAAAAAACGTTATGCAGAAATTTCCGCACGTTTATCTCAGCTATCTTCAGATTTTTCCAACCATGTATTGGATGCGACTCAAGCCTACTTCAGACCATTAAATGAGGATGAACTGGCAGGCTTATCGGCAAGTAATATTGAACTGCTCAAACAGTATGGCAAACAGCATGAACTGGATCAACCCGTAGCCACTCTAGATTTCCCGTCCTATTTAGCCATTATGACCCATTCAGAAAACCGCAGTCTGCGTGAGGAAATCTATAAGGCCTATACCACACGTGCATCAGATCAGTCCGACAAATCTGAATTTGACAATACAGCTGTGATGGAAGAAATCCTGAGTCTGCGTCAAGAAATGGCTGCACTCCTCGGCTTTAACAACTATGCTGAATATTCACTGGCCAGCAAAATGGCACCAAGTGTTGACGCCGTAGATGAGTTTTTACGTGATCTGGCTGAGCATGCGCGTGCGCCTGCTAAAAAAGAGATTGCCGAGCTGAAAGCAATTGCAGCAGAAGATGGTATTACCGAGCTGCAACCTTGGGACAGCAGTTATTATTCTGAAAAGCTGAAAATGCAGCAGTTCAGCCTGTCACAGGAAGCACTGAAACCTTATTTTCCGACCCCAAAAGTAATTCGAGGTCTATTCAGCATTGTGAACCGTCTGTATGGCATTCAGGTCATCGAACGTGAAGCTCCGCTTTGGCATCCGGATGCACATTATTTTGAACTGGAAGATCAGGGTGAAGTCATCGGTGGTTTCTACTTTGACCTGTATGCCCGTCAAGGTAAACGTGGTGGTGCCTGGATGAGTGGTTTCCGCTCTCGCATGCGTACCCATGACGGCGTACAAAAGCCCATCTGTTATATGGTCGGCAACTTTACCCCACCGGTCGGCGACAAACCTGCCCTGCTAAGCCATGATGAAGTGATTACCCTGTTCCATGAATTTGGTCATGGTCTGCATCATATGCTGACTGAAGTAGACAATATCTCTGTTGCCGGTACACATGGTGTGGCTTGGGATGCAGTTGAGTTACCAAGTCAGTTCATGGAATTCTGGGCCTGGGATCAGGACAGTCTAAATCTGCTCAGCGAGCATATAGAAACCAAGGAAGTCCTACCAGCAGATCTGCTGAAAGCCCTGCTAGATGCCCGTTTCTTCCAGTCAGGCATGCAAACCTTGCGTCAACTCGAGTTTGCCCTGTTCGATCTGACCATTCATCGTGCCAATCCAGCGCTGAATGCTGAACAGGTTCAGGCGACCTTGAATGAGATCCGAGACAAATATGCCGTGTTGGCAACGACACCGTATAACCGTTTCCAGCATAGCTTTAGCCATATCTTTGCAGGTGGCTATGCTGCCGGATATTATTCTTACAAATGGGCAGAAGTACTCGCCAGTGATGCCTTTGACCGTTTTGAAACAGAAGGCATTTTCAATACTGATACGGGTCATGCTTTCCGCAAGAACATTCTGGCAGTTGGTGGAAAAGACACTGCACTAGATGCTTTTGTAAACTTCCGGGGCCGTGAGCCGAAAATTGATGCCCTACTCCGTCATCAAGGTTGGACGAATACATTAAAAAATGCTTAAACTAGCTGTTTAAATTAATCAACAGGTGAGTATGATGACCATCAAGCGTCGTTTCATTGCAGGTGCTAAATGTCCAAAATGTCAGGCGATGGATCGGATTGTCATGCTGACCTCTGGCGAGAATGAATGGATTGAGTGTATTGAATGTGGCTATGAGGAAAACCGTCCAACCCACGTTGAGCAACCTGAAGTTCCTGCTGTACCTGATGAAGTGGGTGTGATTCAGTTTAAACCGCGTTAAGTATAGAAAAATAAATAAGGTTGAACATATGAGTGTAGAGCAAAGGCATAGTTCTAAACTTTTAATGGGGATTATTGGGGCTTTAGTTACTGTCGTGATTCTGGTATTTGCTTATCAGTGGTTTAGTGCATCTTCATCTCAGGAAATACCTGAACAGGAAACTGTAACAGTTACTCCTGCTCAAGAGCCTATTAAGACTGAGGCAACGGCTCAAGTAGCTCCAATTGAAACAGAAGCAAATCTTGCCAATCGATTGGTACAGGACGATCTCATTAAAGCTCCAGTACCTGAAAATCCTGCACTGGCCAAAGAGGAAATATCCCGTCTGGAAGATATCCAGTCACAGCTAGATGAGCAAAAAGCCATGCTAGATGCTCAGCACAAGGATGCCGATGAACTGATCAGGCTGAAGGAAGAACAGCTCAAGCTACTGGAAGCCCAACTTGCAGAAGAATCATAATTTTTGATCAAATAGTTCGCTAGAATATTCCACAATCTTCTAGCGATGCTTTCTTATGCCCAGCGCAGCCCCTTCTGATCTAATTAAAGCCATCCTTCTGCTCACCTGCTCGGCTTTGCTGTTCTCTATGATGGGGGTGTGTATTCGTTATGCTTCACATACGGTTGATAACGCGACTGTCGTATTTTTCCGTAATGCGGTGGGTATGTTGTTATTCCTACCTTTGCTGCTCAGTAAAGGTGTTGGTTTCTTTAAAACTGAAAAGTTATGGATGCATGTCTGGCGTTCTGTGGTGGGTTTAATGGCAATGTATGGTTTCTTCTATGCCATTGCCCATCTCAAGCTGTCTAATGCCATGGTGTTTACCTATTCCTCTCCAATTTTCATTCCCTTCATTGCCTGGCTATTTTTAAAAGAAAAGATCACCAAAGCGATGCTGCTTGCCGCTGCTATCGGATTTATTGGTGTCTTGTGTGTAACAAAGCCAGATTCGGGGCTGTTTAATCTCATGTCAGTGATTGGACTCAGTGCCAGCTTTTTAGCGGCTATGGCTTTTGTCACTGTACGTGCGCTGACAGATACTGAACCACCAGAACGGATCGTGTTCTATTTTTGCTTTATTGGCACACTGGTTTCAGTGATTCCGATGTTCTGGCACTGGCGCCCTTATCATCTGACTGAACTGGCTTATCTGATTGCAGCAGGCGTTTTGACTAATATCAGCCAGATCCTGATGTCCAATGCCTACAAGCTGGCACCTGCCGGACAGATCGGACCTGTCAACTATGTGGCGATCATCTTTGCCGGAATTTGGGGCTATATCTTCTGGAAAGAAATCCCCGATATTATGGGCCTGCTTGGACTGGCTCTGATTTTCTCAGCCATTTTGCTATGTAGTCCTCTATTACAAAACAGCTTTAAACGAAATCATCCGTCCTCTTAAAGGCAGAAAAAAGCACCCGTAGGTGCTTTTTTAATATCCGGTGTTAGTGATACCAGCCGAACAGCTTGAACAGGTAGGGGACATAGGCAATGATCAGCATTGCTGGCAGTAACACAATTACGGGTAGAATCCAGCGTTCATAGCGGTAATAGAAAGACAAATGTCGTACCTCTGCATCTGCTTCTGCCACTTCAGCATCACCAATCGACTGCCGGGCCAGCAGATGATTCAATGCTACTGGTGGCGTCACATACCCCAGTTCAAAGCCAATCAGGGTGATCATCCAGAAATGTACCGGATGAATGCCATATTGGTACGCTACCGGCGCTACCGTTGCAGAAATCAGAATCACAGCGCCGAACGGATCCATGATCATGCCCACAAAGATCATCAAGCCAACAATCATGGTAATGACCAGAATCGTGCTGTTAATATCTGTCGGGAAAGCTTCCATGATTTCCAGACGTTCCAGCAAACCGCCAACGCTGACGGACAAAGCCATCAAAATGACCAGTGCACCGATATGCCCTACTGTTTCGCTGCTGGAGATATGCATGGATTTCCAGAAACCGAACTGACGTAAGGATGAACCAGGTGACGATTCAGGCTGTGCTGCTGTACCACCAATCCCATTCAGATTCATATTAAGACTTTCATCCCAATGCCCTACTGGTGGTATTGGTGCAGGCTGATGGCGCAGTTTGTCATACAGTACAATCATTAACAGGATGACTGGCATCATTACTGGTGCAGTGAACTCGTTCAGATTGGTCGACAATGCATATTTGTAGAACATCCAGATCAGTACAAAGATCACGATGTATGGAATCACAGCCAGGAAGGCACGACCTGATTGTGGTGCTGCTACGCCTGCTGGGGCAATACGGAACTTGCTTTCAGCAAAAAACAGTGAAATTACCAGGAACAGGGTCGAGCTCAGCAAGAATACATACACACCGTAGTGATACAGCAAGTCTGTCGTTACTTCTTTATTTAATGAGGCTACAACCACAATTAACAGACATGGACGTAATACGACACCCAGAGAGCCCGACATGGCAGTAGCTGCCAAGGCAAACTGACGGCGACCGCCGGCATTCCAGACTTCCTTATAGATAATCGCACCAGCAGCAATGACGAAGATCCCTGATGCCCCGGTATAAGCGGTTGGCAATGCAGCTGCCAGCAGGATTAACCAGGTCAGGGTTTCCGGTGCCAGATTCCATGGACGCAGAATATTCAGGAACATATCCACGACACGGGTCTGTTTCAGCAACATGCCGGCCCAGATAAACAGCGCCAGGTTCAGGAAGATGCTAGAGAACTCGACCAGCTGACCTAGATAAATCCCTTGCCCCATTGGATAATCCATGAAGAAGGTAAAGTTAATCCCGGTACTGATGGCCATATAGGCATACAGCGGTACGCTCAGGAAAGCCAGACCAAAACTGCCGCCTTCACGGGTAGGCTTCGGCAACTTAATCACCTGGAACAAGCTGATCAGGGTTAAGGTGCTAAACAGAATCATCCACAGCCAGTAGATATATTTCATCTCTCCCATGGCCACGCCAGAGTTCAGTACTGACTGATACTGGCTATAGGAGGAGAATGCCAGGAAAGCATTTGCGACGAGCATAGCCAGTGTATAGACCCGGAAATCAATTTTGGTGGCTGGGCTGCGCAGACCAATATGATGAGTTTTTAGGGTCGCACTAATGGCAGCAAATACCACCATAATCACCAGCAGCAACGCACGGTTTTCCACACCAAACTTGAACAGACCAAAGAAACTGGTTTCAAAGCTACGGTAAGCACGAATACTCGGATGAGCATTGATATGATTTATGGCCTGGGTATAGAAAGCATGAGACTCTTCACAAACCTGTTGCGCCTGCATGACTGCTGCACGTACATCCGCCTCGGAGCGCACTCCAAAGAAATCGGCATATTCATCGGCAGCATCAGCTTTCATCTGCTGTTGGACACGGCTATCGACATCGATGTTCCGTTCACATTGCGGTCGGGTTGGTTCAGCACGTAGGAATGAATACTGCATCCCCGTAGCTGGGTCGCCATAAAGCCGTTCACCCATGCGCAGCAATTGCCCATGGATCATTTCACCCGTACCAATGACAAGAGTCAGTAACAGCAAGACCAGTACGACAAATGTCGAGATCCATTCTGTCCAGATATAACGCAACAGACCTATTCCCGATCTGTTTTCAGCATCATTTTGCATGTGTATTCCTATTGTTATTCTCTGGGAATGTCTACCATACTTGGCTTCCCTTTCCCTTTGTCTTGTAAGTCCGATTTACAGACCAATCTGATTATTATGCTTCTGACTCTGCACCAGACTGTGCGAAATGAAAATGACAATTTACATTTTCTTTTTTGTTATTTATGCCAACTGCATCATTGATCCAGCCAGTAATTACCAATGATATATAGATTGGTCACTACAATCCCCCAGATCACACCCAGCAAATGCGCTTCAACCAGTACCGGACTACCAATCAATTGGGCCGTGCCCTCACTGCCGATGGTATTTTCCCAGACCAGCTTGGCAAAAATCAGAAACAATACCAAGGCTGCAAAACTGCGTTCTTTCTTATACAACAGATGCACACAGGCCACAGCGGCATACGCACCATGCAAGACACCCGACAGTCCAGCATAAGCCTCAATATCTGGCAGGAAATAATAAAAGCTAAGACTGATCAGCGGAGGCAAGACCAGTAGAATACTGACGAAGTTCCACACCGAAACACGTGGAAAGATAAAGGGCAAGCAGATAAAGGCCAGCATATTCAGGAAATAGTGCGTCCAGCCAACGTGCACCCAATGTGCCGTCCACAGCCGCCAGGGCTCACTTATCAGGCTAGCTTGCCAAAAGATAAAACTATCTTTAAATATCTGCAGCCATGCGCAGAAAGCAACAAAGACTGCCAGAAAGACAATCTTGTTACGAAGATAGTGATCATGCATCTGCATTGCTTAGTCCCTTAGCGTATGTCAATTTAGGTCCGCCTTAACGTACGGACCTGACTGGATCAGGAATCCGCATTAAACAGATCATCAAGGTCAGATGCTGTATCCGCTTCATCCCAGAAACGTTGCATGCCATCGTCTCCAGTACGAACACCGGTATGCTCGGTCCAGTAACGGTCTGCAATGCCACCCACCATAATCGAAGCCATACTGTCGATCAGCTTGAATTGTGGATTGACCGGTTTTTCATCAGAACGTGCCTGTGCAAAAGTTTTCAGCGCATCACGTAACTTGGCATCATCACCTGATGCCTGAGCAGCTACGGCATAAAGTGCATGTGATAAACGCACACCTTTCTGTTCACCAATCTGGGTCGACTGTTTCAAGGTCTGATATGGATCCGGCTTTCCATCACCTGCGCCTGGCAACAAGGTCCAGATCACGGCACGTGTAGCATTTGGTGCGCCCCAGAATTTTTCATTGTTCAGACAGGTCATCCCGCGTTCTACCACAGCAGCGATGTCCTTCGGTACCTGCACCGCTCCACCCGAGTTAATATCATTGGTCATGGCTTGTAGGCCACTGAGCATGCCCAGCAGATAGACAGTCTGTTCTGTATCACCCTTCAAGGTTGGGCAACTTTCACCCAGCGCGACATTATATTTTTTCTCGTAACGCTTCTGGAACATCTGGTAACCGGTATATTGACGCTGTGCAGCCAATGCTGCCCAACGTTTCTGCTCTACGCGAGCATCCTGCGCCTCAGTAACCTGATTGGCTTTAGATGCACGCATATAGCGTAGTTCGGCATCTAGCGCTTTCTGCTCCGCACAAATACCGGCTGCAGAGTACATCAGTACTGCAACACGGGTCGGATCTGCCCCCATCTCCTTGGTTGACATGATCGCTGGTGTTAAGGCATTGCCTGAATTACACACCATTTCTGCATCATCCATCGCCAGAATTGGTGGCACTATATGTTTTTCAGTGAAACCCAGCGCCACATTGGCACCCGTTTTAACCACCTGTGAGCAACCTGTTAAAGCCGTTGTTGTTATTACTATGGCCGCCATACCCTGGCATATTTGTTGGACTTTTGACATTTTCCTGTCCTCTATAATTGTGATTATGTCCATGCTGCTAAACATAGCAGATGAACTATATGAATTAAAGAGTATTTACTCTAAATTAGATGAGTCACTTTGCCATTGATTACCGGTTCTGCAATTGACTTGATCGAAAGAAATACTGAATTTTGGGCAAAAAAAAGTAGCATTGCGACGGTTCAGCACATGCTACTTATTAACTGGGAAAGCTTTAACTTATCGTTTTAGCTTGTTAATGTGATTGAGTTGAAATTTGTTCCCTAACTATAGTGCCGAGTCGTCCAATGACCAGTGCCAGAATTACCGCGATTACTGGAAATATCCACGTTGGAAATTCCATATTAATCTCCTCTGTTGACTTCGGTGATTCAAATGTACCTGTTTAAAATAAAAGCAATTAAGAAAATTGTCCGACAATTCAAATATTTTCCGAAGAATTATGTGAATTGTCTGACAAAGGATCAGTATATAAAGATAAGAATTTGAAAAATATATAATTTTAATTTTGATGAAAATACCGATTGCCTGGCAATCAGATCATTTTCGTAAGGACTTTCAATGACTTCCATTGTTGTGTTGGTAACTGGTCACACCAGATCAGCAATGGCGGTATTTTGGCATGCTGAAAATACACCACCAGATAAGCTTGGTGATCAATCACATGACTGATCTGGGCACGCTGTATGCGCTGATCATGATGGGTAATGGTCCATTCCCGACCATCCAGATATTCAAACTGGGCGATCTGCGGACGCTTGCGATAAAACAGATGATAGATGATCAGTCCTGCAACCAGACAGATTCCCCATAGCCATAAGGGCAATAACTGGTACATCACAAACATCAACACAATAAAAATGAAAAACTGAAACGTAAGTGCAAGCAGGCTGCGTTTCAGCTGATAACAACGATTATCCATGAACGTAGTGTTTAAGCTTGTTAATAAACTCGCGTAATTCAGGACGTGGCGGTTCGGATACTTCCATAAACCAGTCCAGCAGGTCCGGGTCTTCTTGCGCTACGAGTTCAGCAAACATTTCTTTTTCAAATGGGTCTGCTGTCAAATAGCAGTTTTTGACATAGGGATCAAAATACACATCCAACTCTTTAAGACCACGACGTGCGCGGTAAATCACTTTACGCTCTTCCAGGCTGATGTCTTCAGTCATCATATTTCCCCAACGTGTTAAAAACATGAGTAGTTTACCTAAGCGCCAAGTAATTTTCGAGGGAATTGGCGGAAAGCATCAGCATTATCTGTATTTTGTACATTTCGCACATTGTCCCCAGATAGACCCTGCCCTTATGTTCATGAGAACAATAACCAGAACAAGGAATCCTGATCATGCAATCTGCTGCGATTCGACCAATGTCGCATCTTTTACCGCGTACTTTGTTTAATGCTGAGCATGATGCTTTCCGCGAGACGGTGCGCAAATTCTATCAAAAGGAAGTCATTCCGCATACCGAACGCTTCGAACAGCAACAACACGTAGATCGCGAACTATGGAATAAGGCAGGAAGCCTAGGGCTACTCTGCCCGACTTTACCAGAACAATATGGTGGTTCAGGTGTGGATCGGCTTTACAGTATGATTCTGATTGAAGAACAAGCTTATGCCGGTGATTCAGCGACCGGTTTTTCCCTACATTCCGATATCGTCGCGAATTATATTCTGAATTTCGGCAATGAAGCCCAGAAACAGCAATGGCTAGCAAAAATGGCCAGTGGCGAAGTGATTACTGCGATTGCGATGACTGAACCCGGCACAGGTTCAGATCTTCAGGCTGTACGCACCAGTGCCGTGTTGGAGGGTGATGAGTATGTGATTAATGGCTCGAAAATATTTATCACCAACGGCTATCTTTGCGATATGGCAATTGTAGTGTGTAAAACAGGCGATAGTGACAAAGGCTCAGCTAATCTTTCATTGATCATGGTAGAAGCTGACCGTGCTGGTTTTAGTAAAGGCAAACCGCTAAATAAAATCGGCATGAAAGGCCAGGATACCTGTGAACTATTCTTTGATAACGTGCGTGTTCCTAAAGAAAATTTATTGGGTATGCCCGGTATGGGTTTTATGATGCTGATGAAAGAACTGGCCTGGGAACGCCTGATTGTGGCAATGATCTGTCAGGCAGGCGCTGAAGCTGCTTTTGCACATACGGTGAAATACACTAAGGAACGTCAGGCTTTTGGCAAACCTATCTCAGCATTTCAGAACACTCGTTTTAAGCTGGCGGAACTACGTACTGAAATCGAAATCTGTCGAGCTTATCTGGATTGTTGTATGCAACAACAGTTACAGCAACAGCTAGGCGTAGATGCAGCTGCTGCCGCAAAATACAAAATTTCAGAAATGTTCAGTAAGGTAGTCGATGAATGTCTGCAACTACATGGTGGATATGGCTATATGCTGGAATATCCAATTGCTCGTGCCTACATCGATCATCGTGCGAACCGTATATATGCTGGAACCAATGAAATCATGAAAGAATTGATCTCACGAGCAATTTAATTAAGATCATATAAACAGATAACAAAAGGAGCATTTAATGCTCCTTTTCTATAGGTTCAGATATTAAGATACTAGACGTGGTTTAACTTTTTTGCCGTTAACTTTTCCCT
The DNA here is from genome assembly GCF_000264725.1 of Acinetobacter sp. HA. Classification (NCBI taxonomy): domain Bacteria; kingdom Pseudomonadati; phylum Pseudomonadota; class Gammaproteobacteria; order Moraxellales; family Moraxellaceae; genus Acinetobacter; species Acinetobacter sp. HA. The sequence continues at coordinate 14,555 of NZ_AJXD01000006.1, forward strand.
GTTCAACTTTAGATTTAAACTGAAGAATATCATCCTCGAAAGTTGCAGTTTTAAGATCTTTACGGTCAGCTAAATAATTATTGCTGACACGCCAAGGGCCATGCTTACCTTGTTTTGGCATGACGTTTGCGGCACGGGCAATATAACCTGAGGTCAGGCTACCCATCACCGTATCTTCGAGTAACTCTGCAGCATTACCTTCGGGTAATACCTCATCAAAACCGTTCATATCCATATAGTTCAGCAGACGGCAGATATATTCGGCTGCGATGTCTACTTTCAGTGTCCAAGATGCATTGATATAGCCAATAATCAGCGCCATATTCGGAATATCACTCACCATCACGCCGCGATACAGCATATGTTTGGAAGTATCGATGGGCTTGCCATCGATGAAAGCCTGCATCCCACCCAAAATCTGAATATTTAATCCTGTTGCTGATACGATAATATCGGCATCAAGATGTTTACCGGATTTAAGCTGAATACCGGTTTCAGTAAATCTATCGATATGGTCAGTTTCTACCGATGCACGACCTTCACGTAAAATTTTGAATAAATCTCCATCCGGTACCACGCACAGACGCTGATCCCAAGGCTCATAGTCCGGGGTAAAGTGTTTCATATCCACCTTACCCTTAAGTTGGAACTTCACCGCATTTAAAAGCAGCTTTTTAAGCAATTTCGGCTGTTTTTGTGCCAGCGCATAAATCCCGCGCTGCATACCAATGTTTCGTGCACGGGTAAGCTTATAAGCCATATCTTCAGACAGATACTTACGCATCTTGTCATAGACCATATCAATGGAGGGTACCGAAGCAATATAAGTCGGTGAACGCTGCAACATAGTCACATGGCCTGCTCCACCTTTGACCATCGCTGGAACTAACGTAATAGCAGTTGCACCACTACCAATAATTACCACTTTTTTACCGCTATAATCGAAGTTCTCAGGCCAATGTTGCGGATGAATAAAAGTTCCTTTAAATGCATCTTGATTTGGAAATTCTGGTTGAAAACCTTGGTCATAATTATAATAACCAGTACAACCCAAAACAAAATTCGCTACCCAAGTTTCATTCTTACCTTGAGCATTTTCGATTTTCACTGACCATTTATGCGTATGCGTATCATAATTGGCATTTAAAACACGGTGCTGATAATGAATTCTGGATTCAAGTTGGCATTCTTCTACTACTTCAGACAGATAGTTCTTAATTGATGCACCGTCAGCCAACACGCTGGTCTTTTTTCCAAGGTTTAAAATTAAAGCCGAAAGTCGACATATCAGAATCTGAACGGATGCCCGGATATTTAAATAAATCCCAAGTACCACCTACGCTTTCCCGACGTTCAATAATTTCAAAAGAACGCTTCGGACAATTTTTAGAAAGATGTACTGCTAAACCAATTCCCGAGATCCCCGCACCCACAATTAAGATATCAACCTGTTTTTCCATATTCTTCTTTTAACCCAAGTTTGTCATTTATTTTATTAAAGCACAAAACTGACAATACTCCATGTCAAGTTTGTATGTTTGCCCTATTTTTTTTATCTTTTGGGGACATTTTTATAGCTAAACCGATAATCAATTTATAAAAAGATAAGTTTTAGGCATTAAAAAAGGCCGGTTTATTCAACCGACCTTTCCGAACAACGTTTGCTGCTCTTCACGAAATTAGTTAACTTCGCGATCTACTAGCTCAACGTAAGCCATCGGTGCAGCATCACCTGCACGGAAGCCCGCTTTAAGAACACGTAGATAACCGCCGTTACGCTCTTTGTAACGAGGGCCAAGAACGGTAAATAATTTACCAACAGTTGCAGCTGAACGAGTACGAGCAAACGCCAAACGACGGTTTGCTACTGTATCGACTTTAGCTAAAGTGATTAAAGGCTCAGCAACACGGCGTAATTCTTTTGCTTTAGGCACAGTTGTTTTGATCAACTCGTGCTCGAACAAAGAGTTAGCCATGTTTTGGAACATCGCTTTACGATGACTGCTTGTACGGCCTAATTTCACACCACTATTACGATGACGCATGGTGATAGTCCTACTTAATTAACGGCTACGATAGGCGAAACGATCGTCCATACGGAGACTAGCTGGTGGCCAGTTCTCTAAACGCATGCCGAGTTGTAAGCCTTTAGAAGCCAGAACATCTTTGATCTCAGTAAGCGATTTTTTACCCAGGTTAGGAGTTTTAAGCAACTCAACCTCAGTACGCTGTACAAGATCACCAATGTAGTAAATGTTTTCTGCTTTCAAACAGTTAGCAGAACGAACAGTTAGCTCTAGATCATCTACTGGACGAAGCAAAATCGGATCAACTTCTTCACGAGGTTCTTGAGCAACAGGAGCTTGATCTTTCTGAAGATCAACAAAGATTGCAATTTGTTGTTGCAAGATTGTTGCCGCTTTGCGGATTGCTTCTTCAGGATCAACTGTACCGTTGGTTTCAAGATCAATGATCAGTTTATCAAGGTCAGTACGTTGTTCTACACGCGCATTTTCTACGATGTAAGACACACGTTTGATTGGGCTATAAGAAGCATCTAACTGTAAACGACCCACTGGGCGAGTCTCGCCTTCTGGGAAACGTGAGTCAGAAGTCTCATAGCCACGGCCTTGAGCCACTTTCAGGCGCATCTTAAGATTGCCTGAAGCACTTAATGTGCCGATCAAGTGTTCAGGGTTAACCACTTCAACATTATGAGGTAAACGAAGGTCAGCCGCAGTTACATCGCCTGGACCTTGTTTCTCTAATGTTAAATAAGCTTCATTTTGATCGAACAGCTTAATAGACAATCCTTTTAGGTTCAGCAAGAGCTCGACGATGTCCTGCTGCAAGCCTTCCAAAGTACTGTACTCGTGCTCAACACCTTCAATCTCAACTTCAACCACAGCAGCGCCAGGCAAAGAAGACAGAAGGATGCGACGTAAAGCATTGCCCAGAGTATGACCAAAGCCACGCTCTAAGGGTTCTAGAATAACTTTTGCCGAGGTCCCGCTTGCCGCTTCGACCTTGATCGCTTGCGGAGTTAGAAACTCATTTGCAGTACGCGTCATATTGCTACCTCAAGGATTATTTAGAATACAATTCTACAATCAAGCTTTCGTTGATTTCAGCAGGTAAATCAGAACGATCCGGTGCAGCTTTGAACGTACCTTCTAGTTTAGAATGATCTACTTCCATCCAAGAAGGAATGCCACGTTGAGCAGCTAATTCAATTGCGTTTTTGATACGTAATTGTTGTTTAGCGCCTTCGTGAACTGCAATCACGTCACCAGCTTTAACTTGGATAGACGCGATGTTAACGCGACGGCCATTTAAAGTGATTGAACGGTGAGATACTAACTGACGAGCTTCAGCACGTGTAGAACCAAAACCCATGCGATAAACAACGTTATCAAGACGGCTTTCAAGTAACTTTAACAAGTTCTCGCCAGTTGCGCCTTTAACACGAGCTGCTTCTTTATAGTAGTTACTAAATTGACGCTCTAAAACACCGTACATACGACGTACTTTTTGTTTTTCACGTAATTGTAGTGAGTACTCAGATTGTTTGCTGCCACGCGCACCACCGTGTTGGCCAGGCGCTTTAGCATGTTTTTTAGTCTTAACGTCAAATGGTTTAACGCCAGATTTTAATTGCAGGTCTGTCCCTTCGCGGCGAGAGAGTTTGCATTTTGGACCAATATAACGAGCCATGAATGTTTCTCCTTACACGCGACGTTTTTTAGGTGGACGGCAACCGTTGTGAGGAATTGGAGTCACATCGGTAATGCTATTAATTTTATAACCCACTGCACCTAAAGCACGAACCGCAGATTCACGACCTGGACCAGGGCCTTTAACAAGGACGTCCAAGTTTTTCAAACCGTAATCCAAAGCTGCTTTACCAGCAACTTCAGCAGCTACCTGAGCAGCGAACGGAGTTGATTTACGTGATCCACGGAAGCCTTGTCCACCTGAAGTGGCCCAAGCCAGTGCATTACCTTGACGATCGGTAATAGTCACAATGGTGTTATTAAAAGAAGCGTGAATGTGTGCAACACCTTCAGAGACGGTACGAGTGACCTTCTTGCGTGTGCGAGTATCTTTAGCCATCTTTTAGCTTCCAGAAATCTTATTTCTTAATTGGTTTGCGCGGACCTTTACGGGTACGTGCGTTAGTTTTGGTGCGTTGACCACGGACAGGCAAGCTGCGACGATGACGAAGACCGCGGTAGCAGCCTAAATCCATTAAACGTTTGATGTTCATGGAAATTTCGCGACGTAAATCACCTTCGGTCGGAACCTTGGCAACTTCTGCACGAATCGCATCAAGCTGAGCGTCATCTAATTCACGGATCTTAGTCGTTGGAGCAATACCTGCAGCAGCTAAGATAGCTTTTGAAGTATGGCGACCAATACCAAAGATATACGTTAGAGAGATAACAGCATGCTTGTTATCCGGAATGTTTACACCGGCAATACGAGCCATTCAATTTTCTCCAAAAAGGCAGTAGAGATAATCAACCGCCCCACAAAAATCTTGAGGGGCGGATAATAACCTAATTCGCCTACTGAAATCAACAGGTCTTGATCAGATTAACCTTGACGCTGCTTATGACGAGGTTCTGCGCTACAAATTACGCGGATAACCCCATTACGACGGATAACTTTACAGCTACCACAAATTTTCTTTACAGAAGCTTGTACTTTCATGATGAAACCTCTAAGTGCGCTATCCCTTAGGATGAGCAGTCGTTTTTCTCATTAATGTTTGATTGTCATACTGGTGCGAAGTGAGATGTGCTTGTAGCTGAGCCATAAAGTCCATCACCACCACTACCACGATTAGCAACGATGTTCCGCCCAAGCTGAATGGAATACCAAACGAGCTCTGCAAGATCATCGGCATTAAACAGATGACAGTGATGTAAATCGCGCCAATGAAGGTCAAACGATTGAGAATATGATCTAAGTAACGAGCAGTTTGCTCACCTGGACGAATACCAGGCACGTAAGCTCCGCTGCGTTTCAAGTTTTCTGACACTTCTTTCGGGCTAAATACTAGCGCAGTATAGAAGTAACAGAAAAAGATAATTAACGCACCAAAGAGCACCAAATACAACGGCTGACCAGGCGACAACACCAATGCCAAATCTTGCAGACTACGCTTGATAATTCCTGCATCAGGATCTGCACTGCCAACCCACTGACCTAAGCTCGCTGGGAACAAAAGCAATGAACTTGCAAAAATTGCAGGAATCACACCGGCCATATTAATTTTTAATGGCAAATGTGTCTGCTGTGCAGTAAATACGCGACGACCCTGCTGCTTCTGAGCATAGTTGACCGGAATACGACGTTGCGCCTTCTCGATAAACACAATTGCTGCAAGCACGGCGATGGATAACAATGCAAATATCGCCAGACCAATAAGACTAGACTGACCATTATCGACAGAAGTCAGGGACTGCATAACCAAAGTTGGCAGACCTGCAACAATACCTGCGAAGATGATCATGGAAATACCATTCCCCACCCCACGCTCGGTAATCTGTTCACCCAACCACATCAGGAACATGGTCCCCGCAACCAATGAGGTTACCGCAGGAACATAAAAAGCCAGACCAGAGGTCAGGGTAATTCCCTGGCTGATCAAGCCCGCGCACATACCGACCGCTTGCACAAATGCAAGGAACAGTGTGCCCTGTCGTGTGTATTGATTTATTTTACGTTTGCCTTGCTCGCCTTCTTTCTTTAAAGCTTCCAGCGAAGGAACGACTGTTGACATCAGCTGCACGATAATCGATGCAGAGATGTATGGCATAATCCCAAGAGCAAGAATAGACATTCGCTCCAATGCACCACCCGAGAACATGTTAAACAAACCAAGGATCGTACCTTGGTTTGCATTAAACAAATTCTCCAGCGCAGCATTGTTAATGCCCGGTACTGGAATATGTGCTCCCAGTCGAAACACCAACAACGCACCAATGAGAAACATCATTCGACGAATAATTTCACGGTATTTCACATGAAATGGTTGGCCTTTCATCATGTTGACATGACCTGAAGAACTAGGAGACATAGACACTGGAGATTACTCCTCGACTTTACCGCCAGCAGCTTCAACAGCAGCTTTAGCGCCTTTAGTCAACACAACACCTTGTACAGTGAATGCGCGAGTAATTTCACCAGAAAGTACGATACGTGCACGAGTCATGTCTTTACGTACAACATTCGCAGCTTTTAAAGTTTCTAGAGACACGATGTCACCTTCAACTTTAGCAAGCTCAGATAAACGTACTTCAGCAGTTTTCAAAGCCTGTTGGCTAGTGAAACCGAATTTAGGCAAACGACGATAAAGTGCTGTTTGACCGCCTTCGAAACCTGGACGAGTACCACCGCTCTTACGTGAGTTTTGACCTTTGACACCACGGCCACCGGTCTTACCAACGCCAGAACCGATACCACGGCCTAGACGTAGGTTGTCACGCTTAGCACCTTCTGCAGGTGCAATAGTATTTAAACGCAGAGTCATGGCTTATTCCTCTACACTAACCATATAGTAGACTTGGTTGATCATACCACGGTTAGATGGAGTGTCTAACACTTCAACAGTATGACCAATACGACGCAGACCTAAACCTTTAAGGCTCAGCTTGTGATTTTTCAAGCGATGCGATGCAGATTTAGTCTGGGTAACTTTAATCGTTTTCATGATTATTACCCTTGAATTTGTTCTACTGAAAGACCACGTTTCGCAGCAACTTTCTCAGGAGAAGTCATGTCACGCAGACCTTTAAAAGTCGCGTTAACTACGTTAGCAGCGTTAGTAGAACCGTAACATTTAGCAAGTACGTTGTGTACACCAGCAGCTTCAAGAACGGCACGCATAGCGCCACCAGCGATTACGCCAGTACCTTCAGAAGCAGGCTGCATGTAAACACGGCTTGCACCGTGACGAGCATTCACAGGGTGTTGTAAAGTCGTACCAGCAAGATCTACAGTGATCATGTTGCGACGAGCAGCTTCAAGTGCTTTAGAAATAGCAGCTGGAACTTCACGTGCTTTACCACGACCAAAACCTACGCGACCATTACCATCACCTACCACAGTCAATGCTGTGAAAGAGAAGATACGACCACCCTTAACAACTTTGGCTACACGATCAACGGCAACCAGCTTTTCAACAAGACCTTCGTTTTGTTCAACTTTAGCCATGATTAGAACTCCAAGCCGTTTTCACGAGCAGCATCAGCCAAGGCTTTGATACGACCATGATATTTGAAACCAGAACGGTCAAATGCAACTTTAGTTACACCAGCTGCCTTAGCGCGTTCTGCGATTAAAGCACCTACTTTTTGAGCTGCTTCAACATTACCAGTTGTACCAGCACGTAGAGTAGCGTCTAATGTAGAAGCTTGCGCTAATACTTTGCCACCATCTGCTGAGATAACTTGAGCATAGATGTGACGCGGAGTGCGGTTTACACACAAACGAGTCGCACCCAATGCACGGATGTGCAAGCGTGTGCTTTTCGCACGACGCAAACGGGATTGTTTCTTTTCGTTCATAAGAACCTCGCGCCTTATTTCTTCTTAGCTTCTTTACGAAGTACAACTTCGTCAGAATAACGAACACCTTTACCTTTATACGGCTCTGGTGGACGGTAACCACGGATTTCCGCAGCAACTTGACCTAATTTTGCTTTATCAGCAGATTTTAGGATAATTTCAGTCGCTGTAGGAGTTTCTGCAGTTACACCTTCAGGAAGGTTGTAGTCAATCGGGTGAGAGAAACCAAGGTTAAGGTTAACAATGTTACCTTTAACCGCAGCTTTATAACCAACACCGATAAGTTGTAACTTACGTTCGAAACCTTCGCTAACACCTTTAACAAGGTTGTTAAGCACAGCGCGAGCAGTACCAGCCTGCATCCAAGCGTCTTTAGATTCAGCTTTAGGAGCAATAACTAGAGTACCGTCTTCCTGTTTTAGCTCGACCAGCGCATGCAGGTTGAAAGACAATGTACCTTTAGTGCCTTTCACTTCGACCTGCCGGCCGTTCTGAGTAACTGCTACACCGTTAGGTACAGTTACTGGGGCTTTAGCCACACGAGACATGAGGAATCACCTATTAAGAAACAAAAGCAATAACTTCACCACCAATGCCTGCAGCACGTGCAGCGCGATCAGTCATGATGCCTTTGCTTGTAGAAACAATTGCAATACCTAAACCTTGCTTAACGCTTGGAAGTGCATCTTTACCGCGATACTGACGTAGACCTGGACGGCTTACGCGTTTCACAGTTTCGATAACTGGTTTGCCTTCAAAATATTTTAACGTAATAGTTAAAGTTGCCTTGCCTTCAACATCAGCAACTTCTACGTTTGAAATGTAACCTTCTTGTTGAAGAACGTTTGCAATAGCAACCTTCAACTTAGAATTAGGCATAGAAACAGTTTGTTTCTTCGCCATTTGTGCGTTACGAACACGTGTTAGCATGTCGGCAACGGTATCTTGCATACTCATTTATAGTGCTCCTTACCAGCTTGCCTTAACAACGCCAGGTACATCACCTTGCATTACTTTTTCGCGTACCATGTTACGGCTTAAACCGAACTTACGGAAGTAACCATGAGGACGACCAGTTAAACCACAACGGTTACGTAGACGTACTGGAGATGCATTACGTGGTAATGCTTGTAATTTCATCATCGCTTCGAAACGTTCTTCGTCTGATGCATTTACGTTAGCAATAACAGCTTTTAATTCAGCACGTTTTGCAGCGTATTTAGCAACAGTAGCTTCGCGTTTCAATTCGCGATTAATCATACCTTTCTTAGCCATTTCGACCTCTTATTTGAACGGGAAGCCGAATGCACGCATAAGCGCACGGCCTTCGTCATCGGTGCGAGCAGTCGTAGTGATGGTAATGTCCATACCACGAATACGGTCAATCTTGTCAAAATCGATCTCAGGGAACATGATCTGTTCTTTAAGACCCATTGAGTAGTTACCACGACCATCAAATGATTTCGCTGAGAAACCACGGAAGTCACGGATACGAGGAATCGCAATAGAGATCAAACGGTCTAAGAATTCGTACATGCGTTCGCCGCGTAAAGTAACTTTACAACCAATCGGCCAACCATCACGGATTTTGAAACCAGCGATAGATTTACGAGCTAACGTAAGTACTGGTTTTTGACCAGCGATAGCTTGCATATCAGAAAGAGCACCATCAAGGAGTTTCTTGTCAGCAGCAGCTGCGCCAACACCCATGTTGATAGTGATTTTAGTGATGCGAGGGATCTCCATCACATTCTTAACACCCAATTGTTCTTGTAATTGAGCTTTAAGTTCGTCGTTGTAACGTGCTTTAAGTCTGGCCATTGCCTTTTTCAACCTATTACTTCGCTACCGCCACTGATTCACCATTTGATTTGAATACGCGAGTTTTCACGCCATCAATCACTTGGTAACCAACACGGTCAGCCTTTTGGGTTGTAGCATTAAAAAGTGCCACGTTTGAGATGTGAAGAGAAGCTTCTTGAGTTACGATGCCGCCTTCAGCGCCAGTAGCTCGGTTAGGCTTCTGATGTTTCTTAACCAGGTTAAGACCTTCTACCTTCACTTGGTCATTTGAAACAGACAGAACAGTACCCTGTTTGCCTTTTTCTTTACCTGCGATCACAATTACTTGATCGCCTTTTTTAATCTTAGCCATGATTGCCTCTTATAGAACTTCAGGAGCCAATGAAATAATTTTCATGAACTGTTCAGTACGAAGTTCACGAGTCACTGGTCCGAAAATACGAGTTGCAATCGGCGCTTTGTTGTTGTTCAAAATAACAGCAGCGTTATCGTCGAAACGAATCACTGAACCATCTGGACGACGGATGCCGAATTTAGTACGAACTACAACTGCATTCATCACGTCACCTTTTTTAACACGTGCGCGTGGAATTGCTTCTTTTACAGTAACTTTAATAATGTCGCCAACAGAAGCATAACGACGATGTGAACCACCAAGTACTTTAATACATTGTACGCGGCGAGCACCACTGTTGTCTGCTACGTCAAGCATAGTTTCGGTCTGAATCATTGCCCTACTCCAAAACCGAGCATCACCGGTCGCAAATTCGAAAGGCTCAAAGAGTACTCGAATTTGACCGATGATGCAACAAGAACGTTAATTACTCAGCAGCTGCTTCAATAACTTCAACTAGAGTCCAAGACTTAGTTTTAGAAATTGGGCGGCTTTCTTTGATTGTTACAACATCACCAGTTTTAGCTGTGTTGTTTTCATCATGAGCATGTAATTTTGTTGAACGGCGGATTGATTTGCCATACAACGGGTGTTGAACACGACGTTCGATAAGCACAACAATAGACTTGTCCATTTTGTCGCTTACTACTTTGCCTGTTAACGTGCGGACTGTTTGTTCACTCATTGTCCGTTCCCCTGTTTTTCGGTAAGGAGGGTCTTGATACGAGCAATAGTCTTGCGAGTTAATTGCACTTCGTGCGATTTACCCAATTGACCAGTTGCTTTCGCCATACGAAGACGGAATTGGTTAAGCTGTTGCTCATCAAGCAAAGCTGTCAACTCTTCTACCGACTTTTCACGTAGATCTTTAGTTTTCATTACATTACCGTCCGAGTCACGATAGTGGTTTTAAACGGAAGTTTAGCAGCTGCAAGCGTAAATGCTTCGCGAGCCAATTCTTCGTTAACACCATCAATTTCGTACAAGACTTTACCTGGTTTGATTTGGCAAACCCAGTATTCCACAGAACCTTTACCTTTACCCATACGAACTTCAAGAGGTTTAGAAGTAATAGGTTTGTCTGGGAAGACACGGATAAAGATCTTACCACCACGTTTAATACGACGGCTGATAGTACGACGCGCTGCTTCAATTTGACGCGCAGTCATTTGACCACGTTCAATTGACTTAAGAGCGATTGTACCGAAAGATACTGAACTACCACGGTGTGCAAGACCAGTGTTACGGCCTTTTTGCACCTTACGGAATTTCATACGTTTAGGTTGCAACATGGATTATTCTCCTTTTTCAGCAGAACGATCATTGCGACGACCACGACGCTCTTGACCTTCACCACGACCGCGACCGCGTTTAGCTGGACGTTCTTCAGCTGGAGCCGGGTTCATGACTTGTTTCATGCCGCCCAAGATCTCACCACGGAAGATCCAAACTTTAACACCAATCGTACCGTAAGTAGTTTCAGCACGCATAGTAGCATAGTCGATGTCTGCACGAAGTGTATGTAGAGGTACACGACCTTCACGATACCACTCAGTACGAGCGATCTCAGCACCACCTAAACGGCCTGAAACTTCAACTTTGATACCTTTAGCGCCAGCACGCATTGTGTTTTGAACCGCACGCTTCATAGCACGACGGAACATTACACGTTTTTCTAATTGAGAAGCGATAGCTTCAGCAACAAGACGTGCGTCTAAGTCTGGACGATCGATTTCGTTGATGCTTACTTGCGCAGGAACACCCATGATAGATGTTAATTCGCGTTGTAATTTCTCAATGTCTTCGCCTTTTTTACCGATCACGATACCAGGACGAGCAGTGCTAATAGTTACTTTAGCAGCGCCTGTAGGACGTTCGATAAGAATATTGCTGATCATTGCATTCTTAAGTTTTTTAGTTAAAAACTCACGAACTTGCAAATCTTTAAGCAAGTATTCAGCGTATTGTTTCGGACTCGCATACCAGTTAGCGTTATGACGTTTCACAACACCTAGGCGGATACCGATTGGATGAACCTTCTGACCCATATCAAACCCCTACCTTAACGGTAATGTGACAAGTACGCTTAGTAATACGATCTGCACGGCCTTTAGCACGTGGCATAATACGTTTCAGGCTCATGCCTTCATCAACGTAGATCGTAGAAACTTTAAGGTCGTCTACATCTAAACTGTTATTGTGTTCAGCGTTTGCAATTGCAGACTCTAACGCTTTCTTAACCAGGACTGCAGCTTTTTTGTTGCTGAAGTTCAAAATGTTAAGTGCGTGCGCAACAGATTTGCCGCGGATAAGATCTGCAACCAAACGAGCTTTTTGTGCCGAGATAGCGGCACCGCGTAATTTAGCAGTTACTTCCATCATAGCACCTATTAACGTTTAGATTTCTTGTCAACACCGTGACCACGGTAGGTACGAGTCGGTGCAAATTCACCAAGCTTGTGTCCAACCATATGTTCAGAGATGATCACTGGAACATGGTTACGGCCATTGTGTACAGAAATTGTTAAACCAACAAAATCCGGGAGGATCATCGAACGACGCGACCAAGTTTTGATCGGCTTACGGTTATTAGCCGCGATAGCCGCTTCAACCTTAGCGAACAAGTGCGCATCGACGAATGGGCCTTTTTTCAGAGAACGAGGCATTGTCAGATTCCTTTACTTGTTACTTAACGCGACGGTCGCGAATAATCATCTTAGTCGTACGCTTGTTGGTACGTGTCTTGTACCCTTTAGCTTTTTGACCCCATGGGCTTACAGGTTGAATACCTTTGCTACGACCTTCACCACCACCGTGCGGGTGATCTACCGGGTTCATCGCCATACCACGAACGGTAGGACGAACGCCACGCCAGCGCGCTGCACCAGCTTTACCCAATGAACGAAGGTTGCTTTCTGAGTTAGATACTTCACCTAACACAGCGCGACATTCAACGTGTACTTTACGCATCTCACCTGAACGAAGACGGATGATAGCGTATGAACCGTCACGACCCAACAATTGAGCAGATGTACCAGCAGAACGTACTAACTGTGCGCCTTTACCGATTTTAAGCTCGATGTTGTGAAGAGTAGAACCGATAGGCATGTTACGAAGTGGTAAGCAGTTACCTGGACGAATTGGAGCATCGTTACCAGATTGTACTGAATCACCAGCACGTAAACCTTTAGGCGCGATGATGTAGCGACGTTCACCGTCAGCATACTTCAACAACGCAATGTGCGCAGAACGGTTTGGATCGTATTCGATACGCTCAACTACAGCTGGGATGCCGTCTTTGTTACGTTTGAAGTCTACGATACGGTAGTGTTGCTTGTGACCGCCACCAACGTGACGAGTCGTAATGTGACCGTTGTTATTACGGCCGCCAGTACGTTTTTAGCTTCAACTAGTGGAGCATAAGGAGCACCTTTGTGAAGATGGTCGTGAACGACTTTCTCTACAAAGCGACGTCCTGGAGACGTTGGCTTACATTTTTGAATAGGCATAGTTTTCGTCCTTATTCCGCTGCGCTTTCAGCGGCATCGCCCAAGTCAGCCATTTCTACATCTTGGCCAGCTTTCAGGGTGACGTATGCTTTTTTAACATCAGAACGACGTCCGATAGTTTTACCAAAGCGTTTAGTTTTACCTTTAGTGATCGTAGTGTTAACTTTAACAACTTGAACACCAAACAATTGCTCAACTGCTTTTTTGATTTCAAGTTTAGTTGCATCAGTAGCAACTTTAAAAACTTGAACACCAGCAGTTTCACCTAAAACTTGTGCTTTTTCTGAGAAAACAGGTCCTTGCAGGACTTGATATAAACGTTCGTTGTTCATCCGAGTTCTACCTCAATTTTCTTAGCAGCAGCTACAGACATAACAACTTTATCGAACGCGATCAAGCTAACAGGATCGATTGCAGTCGCATCAACCACATCTACGTGTGGAAGATTACGAGCAGCTAGATACAAGTTCTCATCAACAGCATCAGTAACGATCAATGCACGAGTCGCATTTAAGTCGTTAAGTTTTGCAAGCAATTCTTTAGTTTTTGGAGCTGCAACAGCAAACTCTTCAACTAAAACTAAGCGATCTTGACGAACAAGTTCAGCTAGGATGCATTGCATAGCACCGCGGTACATTTTACGGTTTACTTTTTGAGACCAGTCTTGTGGACGAGCAGCAAAAGTTTTACCACCGCCAACCCAGATTGGGCTACGAATAGAACCAGCACGAGCGCGGCCAGTACCTTTTTGACGGAATGGTTTTTTACCACCGCCAGAAACGTCTGCGCGTGATTTTTGAGCTTTAGAACCTTGACGACCACCAGCTAGGTAAGCTGTAACAACTTGGTGTACAAGAGCTTCATTAAATTCACGACCGAACGCAACTTCTGATAATTCAACAGCAGAGCCGGAAACAGTATTTAAATTCACGTTATTTCCCCTCAGGCCTTGATCGTAGGACGAACAGTTACGTCGCCACCAGTAGCACCAGGAACCGCGCCTTTAACTACTAGAACTGAACGTTCAGTGTCGATAGCAACGATTTCAAGACCCTGTGTAGTTACGCGTTCAGCACCTAAATGGCCAGCCATTTTTTTGCCTTTGAACACGCGACCAGGAGTCTGGTTTTGACCTGTAGAACCTAGAACACGGTGAGAAACAGAGTTACCGTGAGTAGCATCTTGAGTACGGAAATTCCAACGCTTAACACCACCTTGGAAACCTTTACCTTTAGAAGTACCAGTTACGTCAACGATTTGACCTACTTGGAACAACTCAACAGTAAGCGTACCACCAACTTCACGACCTTCAAGCTCAGCTTCTGAAACGCGGAATTCTTGAACCAGACGACCAGCAGCAACACCCGCTTTAGCAAAGTGACCTTTCTGAGCGTTAGTTACGCGAGATTCGCGACGTTCACCAGTAGTGATTTGAATCGCTTGATAACCATCAGTTTCAAGCGTTTTGATTTGAGTGATGCGGTTAGGATCAACCTCAATCACTGTAACAGGCACAGAAACACCAGCATCTGTAAAGATACGTGTCATACCGCACTTGCGACCGACTAAACCAATAGCCATGTGCATAAACCTCTAAAAAAGCGGCCTAATTAACTTAGAGCGTTAATTAACCCGAAAGCCTTAACCCAATGCGATCTGTACATCAACACCAGCTGCAAGATCTAACTTCATCAATGCATCTACAGTTTTGTCTGTAGGTTGAACGATGTCGATCAAACGCTTGTAAGTACGGATTTCGTACTGGTCACGCGCGTCTTTGTTTACGTGTGGTGATGTTAAAACGTTAAAACGTTCAATGCGTGTAGGCATTGGAATTGGACCACAAACTTGTGCGCCAGTACGTTTTGCTGTTTCTACGATTTCTTGAGCTGATTGATCAATTAGACGGTGATCAAAAGACTTAAGACGGATACGAATTCTCTGGTTAGACATACCAGTAAACTCCAAGCCAAATATATAAAGAATCACTCTTGACGCATCTCACCCCACTAATTTTTGAGGTAAGTGTCAAGAGCAGTGAATTATCACTAAGGTCATGATCGATGCCACGACTGTAACGATAGTTAACTACTTTCTTCGCAGTTAACATCCTTCCTATCGAAGGGTGGCTTATTATAGCCATTGTTTAATGCATAAGCAAATGCCTTTTATAGTTTTCGTCTGCAAATCAATTTGGTTGCTAAATCAAGAGTTTGTTTTTCACCCGTCAAGCTGATTTCTCTACCACATATTCGATTGCGCGATTTAGTATTTGATTTCCTTCAATAAAATTAGATTTTGGGCTTTTTCTGAGCTCATGCACAGGCTGCACATATTTTCCTGAAAATTTTAGCAACTCATCTTCATCTTCTAAAAACAGGGCCAAGGTTTCCGGGGTTATTTCTGGATGGAACTGGAAACCGAGAACATTTTTGCCTAATTGATACATCTGGTTGCGACAGGCTTCATTTTCTGCCAGATGTACTGCCCCTTTGGGAATTTCAAAGGTCTCGCTATGCCACTGCATGATCCGGAATTTCTCAGGCAAACTAAAACAGTCTGCTGGCACATTGGCCACTTTACTGACAGACATCCACCCCAGTTCCTGTTCTGGATTATAACTGACTGCTGCCCCCAAGGCATTGGCAATCAGCTGTCCGCCTAGACACAAACCAATCGCTGGCTTCCCCTGAGACAAGTAACGACGTAACCAGCGTTTTTCAATCTTTAACCACGGATAATTTGCTTCATCATTTACACTCATGGTCCCGCCCATAATAATGAGCAAATCTACTTCTTCTACTGCAGGTAGCGCTTCTATTTCCAAAGGACGATCCACAGGTAAAGCAAAGAATTCAGTCGCTGTAATTTGCGCCTGATGCTGCTTTAAAAATTCATGACAACTACCGTAACCTTCACCAGCAATATGCTGAAAATAATGTACTCGTAAATGCGACTTCATGCGCTCGAACCTGTTCTTGTATCTATATAGGCTAGGTTTTGCAAAAATGAAGCCAACTTTTTATTTTATGTGAGGTTTTTAAACAATTGATAACGCAAGTAGCGCTAAAGCAAAGATTCTCTTAAGCTAAAGCTGTTTTTGACTCCAGATATGAGCTGCAGCATGAAAAAAAATCCTCAAACCGCCCTGATTCATGCACCACGAAAGGCCCCTCAGTACATTTCGACGGTTCAACCTCCCCTCTATCGTGCATCAACCATTATTTTTAACAATACCGATGCCCTGTTTAATCGCCATTGGACCGATGATTATGACTATAGCTATGGCACACATGGTACCCCAACCACATTTACCTTAGGCGATAACATTGCCCAGCTCGAAGGTGGGCTCTATCACCTGCTTGCACCTAGCGGTTTATCTGCGATTAATCTCGTGAATTCCTGCTTTTTAAGTCAGGGAGAGGAAGTTTGGGTACCGGACAATATTTATGGCCCAAACATGGAGCATCTACGCAACCTGGAAACACGTTATGGCATTCAGGTACAAGTTTATAATCCATTATGCCTGGAAAGCTTTAATCCTTCAGATAAAGCCAAACTAATCTGGCTGGAAGCAGCTGGCTCAGTCACACTGGAATTTCCGGATTTAAATGGCCTCGTGAAGAAAGCTCAAGCACACAATATTCTGACTGCACTGGACAATACCTGGGGCGCGGGTCTGGCCTTTAATGCCTTTGATTTTGGTGATGAACACCTGAGTGTAGATTTATCCGTACATGCGCTGACCAAATATCCAAGCGGTGGTGGTGACATTCTGATGGGTTCAGTGGTCACGCGTGATAAAGAACTGCATCACAAACTGTTCCGCGCACATGCCATTCAAGGCATTGCTGTCTCAGGTGATGATGTTGCTCAGGTGCAACGTAGTCTTGCTTCCATGCAGCTGCGTTATGCCCATCAATCCAGTAGTGCACTCAACATTCTCACCTGGTTAAAACAGCAAGCGGAGTTTGTGCAGGTACTGCATCCAGCCGATCCGCATAGCGCAGGCCATCAATACTGGAAAGAAATTTGCAAGGAAGGTCATAGTGCCGGCCTGGTCAGTGTAATTTTTGACAGTAAATATGAACTGCAAGATATCCGCAATTTTTGTGACAGCTTAAAACTGTTTAAGCTTGGTTTTAGCTGGGGTGGTCCTGTTAGCCTGGTCATGCTATATAACTTAAAAGATATGCGTGTGCTTGAACATTCACATTTGAAAGAAGGCTTCCTAGTACGCTTCTGTATTGGTCTAGAACATCCGGAAGATCTGATTGAAGACATTCAACACGCACTACAAAACATGAAAAAAGTTAAAAATGAATAAATAACAATAGGAAATTATATGGGTACACCAATCGTAATCGCTAAAAAAACCGCCGATACCACCCAGGATATCGTGCTGCATTCTCAGCTTGCCAACCGCCATGGTCTGATTGCCGGTGCAACCGGTACTGGCAAGACCGTGACATTAAAGGTACTGGCAGAAAGTTTTTCCCGAATTGGTGTACCTGTATTCTTGGCCGATGCCAAGGGCGATGTTTCCAGCTTGGCGAAAGCTGGGGAAAGTAATCCCAAATTTGATGAACGCATTAAAAGCCTGAATATCGAGTCCATCCCTTTTTCAGCGTCGCCTGTGGTGTTCTGGGATTTATTTGGCGAGCAAGGCCATCCGATTCGCACCACCATTTCCGAGATTGGCCCTCTCCTTCTTGCCCGTATTTTGAATCTGAACGACACTCAGGAAGGTGTGCTCTCTGCCATTTTCCGTATTGCTGATGATCAGGGACTATTACTGATCGACTTTAAAGATCTAAAGGCCATGATTAGTTATGTCAGCGAACATGCCGCAGATTTTAAAGCGGACTATGGCAATCTGTCTCCTGCCAGTCTGGGCGCGATTCAACGCAATCTGCTTGCCTTGGCTGATCAAGGTGGTGAGCAATTCTTTGGTGAACCAGCGCTGGATCTGATGGATTTTTTACAAACCGACAGTCAAGGTCATGGCAATATCAACTTGCTTGCTGCTGACAAGCTGATGAATACACCCAAGCTATATGCCACCTTCCTGCTGTGGATGCTTTCAGAGCTGTTTGAACAGTTACCGGAAGTCGGCGACCTGGATAAACCTAAACTGGTGTTCTTCTTTGATGAAGCCCATTTGCTATTTGATAATACTAGCCCTGCCTTGCAAGAAAAGATTGAACAGGTGGTGCGTTTGATTCGTTCTAAAGGTGTGGGGATTTACTTTATCACCCAGAATCCACTCGATTTACCAGAAAGCGTTTTAGGTCAACTCGGCAATCGGGTTCAGCATGCTTTACGTGCTTTTACCCCTAAAGACCAAAAAGCGGTAAAAACGGCGGCAGATACTTTTCGAGCTAATCCAGAATTTAAAGTTCAGGATGCTATTACCGAACTGGCTGTCGGTGAAGCACTGATTAGCTGTCTGGATGAAAAAGGCACACCGCAAATTGTAGAACGCGGCTGGGTGATGCCGCCACACTCCTCTTTTACCCCCATTTCTCCTGAAGAACGCAAAACTTTAATGCAACAAAGCATTGTGGCTGGGATTTATGAACAGCAAGTTGATCGTGACAGTGCGCATGAAATACTGCAAAACAAAGTCACTGAACGCCAGCAACAGCTTCAGGCTGCGGAACTTGCCAAACAGCAAGCCAAAGAACAAGAAGCGTATGCCAAACAAGTCGCAAAAGAGCAGGAAACATTTGCTAAGCAGCAAGCCCGCGAACAGGAACGTCTTGCACGCGAACAGCAGAAAGAAGCTGAACGTGCAGCGAAACAGCGTGAAAAGTTCACCCAAGACATTGTTGGCACCTTTGCCAAAAGTGCCGCACGCACTTTGGGTAGCACTACCGGCCAGAAAATTGTCCGTGGTTTATTAGGGTCATTATTTGGTAAGAGATAACCCTCCTTTCTCCGATTATTTTCTTTATTTTTATGGGATATTTTAATATCCCATAATTTTTTCATGGTTTTTACTTAAAGATGTATTGTAAATATATCTTTAAAGATGTATTTTAAATACATCTTATAAATAACAGCCATGAGAGATCTGCTATGACTCCACAGCAAATTGACCTAGTAAAAGCTACAGTACCTGTGCTTCGTGAAAATGGGGTTGCTTTAACCGGTTATTTTTACAACCGGATGTTAAACAATAACCCTGATCTAAAAGAAACCTTCAACATGGGTCACCAGCGTAGCGGTGCTCAGGCGCAAGCCTTGGCAGGTGCAGTTTTAGCATATGCTGAAAATATCGAAGATCCTTCTGTGTTATTACCTGTGGTTGAACTCATTGCGCATAAACATGTCAGCTTAAATATTAAAGCACCTGATTACGGCATTGTTGGGGAAAACCTGCTGCATTCAATCAGTGAAGTACTCAATATTTCTATGGATGATCCACTGATTGATGCGTGGGCTACTGCATATGGACAATTAGCAGACCTGTTCATTGCGACTGAAAAAGCGATTTATGATCAACATGAACAGACTAAAGGTAGCTGGTTAGGCTGGCGCAATTTCAAGATTGCCAAAAAAGTAATAGAAAGCGAAGAGATCACTTCGTTCTACCTGGCACCAGTCGATGGCGGACCATTACCGAAGTATGAAGCAGGTCAGTATATTTCTGTACGTGTGTTTGTGCCTGAACTGAATTTGAGACAACCACGTCAATATACGCTTTCAACTTGTCCTCAAGATGAATACCTGCGTATTTCAGTGAAGCGTGAAGATCAAAAAGGTGATTTGGTTCCAGGCTGGGTATCTAACACTTTACATAGCTTGGCAGAAGGCTCAGAAATTGAAGTGTCTGCACCAACAGGCAATTTCTACCTGATTGATCCAAACAAACGTAATGTATTTATCAGTGGCGGTGTAGGCTTAACTCCAATGGTAGCCATGCTAAATCAGTTGGTAACTCTGGATATGCCACAACCTGTGACTTTCATTCATGCCTGCCGTAGCAAACAGGTGCATGCCATGAAACAGCACATTCATGATTTGAAAGCCAAATACCCACGTTTAAGCACGCTGACTGCTTACGAATTCCCGCACCAAGGTGACAAACTGGGTGAAGACTATGATGTAGCAGGCCGTCTGGATCTGAGTACAGTTGATCGTGCTTTATTACCAGAAAATGCTGATTACTATCTATGTGGCCCAATGCCATTTATGGCAGAACAACACAAAGCGCTGGTTGCACGAGGCATTCCTGCTGAGAATATTCACAGTGAAGCCTTTGGTACTGGTGGCGTTCGCCACTAAGCAGTCAGCTTAAACTGAAATCAAGCAAGGGCTAGTCTGGCTGTGTTAGACTAGCCCTGCTTTGTATGAAAACTCTAGATTTATAATGCAGTTAAATAAATTTACCGATTACGCCTTACGGATTCTCATGTACATCGCTCAGCCGAAAGAAGTGCCGTATACCATTGCGGAACTCGCGAATGAGCTGCAGGTGTCAGAGAACCATACCATGAAAATCGTACATTTTATGGCAAAGCAGGACTGGCTCATCACTACTCGTGGGCGAGGCGGCGGCATTCGCATGAATCCGCTCACCTTAAAAATACCATTGGGTCAAATCGTGCGTATCCTGCAACAGGATAGCCAAGTGGTAGAATGCAATACCCCACCCTGTGTGCTGCGTAAAAATTGTGGTTTAAAAGGCATTTTAGATGATGCCGTAGAGCAGTTTTATGCCAGCCTGGATCAATATACGCTCAGTGAAGTGGTAACACCACTGCAAGGTCATTACAGCATCCAGTCACCAATCGGCCTGATCAATCTTTAGTTTTCACTTTCTGCTTACCAAGTCTTGCATTGAAAGTTCGCTTGCCCAAGCGACTTCCTTTATAATAGCTGCTTGTAAATTTAAGTTTGAAGTTGAGCCATGCACCACAGCAGAGGAAAATCGAAAAACAGTAAGGCAGCTGCTGCCCCAAAGCAAAAGATTAGCTATACCAAAAAAGTCGATCCTGCGATTACTGAATACTCTGTGCGCTCGCTCAATTGGCTGCGCAAAGCTGAATTTTTAATGAGTGCACCCAAACTTAATCTGTGTGTTGAAGATACAGGTTATGAAGTGGCATTCGCCGGTCGCTCCAATGCAGGTAAATCCAGTGCCATCAATGCGCTGACCAATCAGAAACAATTGGCACGTGCTTCGAAAAGACCGGGCCGTACCCAGATGATTAACTTCTTCAGCCTCGGCAATCCAGACCAGCGTCTGGTCGACTTACCCGGTTATGGTTATGCAGCTGTACCTGAAAAAATGAAACTGGTCTGGCAGAAAGAACTAGAAAATTACCTGATTCACCGTAAGAGCTTGCAAGGTCTGGTGCTGTTGATGGATATCCGTCATCCACTACAACACTTTGATGTGATGATGCTGGAATGGGCCTATTCACGTCACCTGTTCGTGCATGTCTTGTTGACCAAATCAGACAAGCTGAATCGTGGTCCTGCGTCCAAAGCCCTGCAGGAAGTCAAAGCAACATTAAATAAAATGAAGCTGAACTTCTCGATTCAATTATTTTCCTCTTTAAATAAAGAAGGTCTGGAAGAACTGGCAAGTGTGATGGCCGGTCGTCTGAACTTTACCTTGGATCAACCAACGGAATTTGATCTGGATAGTATTCCAGAAGCGTCAATCCATGATTTAAACGAAGCTGATGAGCCGATTGAATCTGTTGAACTAGAAGATGAAACTGACTCAGACCAAGATCATGAAATCACTGCAAGTGAATTAAACAATCTGGATGAGCCGGTTGAATCTGATCAACCAGAGATTGTTGAACAAGAACAGCCAAAATAAGCCCGATGTGATCCAAGTGACAAAATAATGTCCCGTATTGCCTGCAGCGATTCGGGACATTTTTTTCATACTATATTGATCAAGCAGTGATGGATCCACCCATGTCTTTACTCTCACGATTTAAAACAACAAAAATTGGCTCTTCAATTTCCTATTTTATCCAACCACGCAAAGTTAAGTTTAAATGGCAGGCCACCCCAATTGACTGGATTCCAAATCAGCCTTTCGCCAGTTACTTTGTGAATGAAATTAATAATATTCTGCCGGCCGGTGAATTCTGGTTCTGTCGCTTGTATAACAAGGTTCTCGCTCAGATCACCGACGAAAAATTAAAGCATGATGTACAGGCTTTTATCCGTCAGGAAGCCATGCATGCTCAGGCACATAATTCGGCCAATAAAGAGTATCTATCTGAACGCCAGATTGATATCCAGCGTAATCTGGACATTATGGATTTCCTGTTCAATCAATTGCTGGCCGATCAGCCGCTTGGTCTGAAAATTCCTAAAATCGCAGAACATCAATGGGATCTGTTCCGGCTTGGTATCGTCGCGACTGTAGAGCATATGACCTGTGTCCTTGGAAAATATGCGCTCTATAACACCGAATGGGAACGGCTTGGTGCTGATACAAATATGCTAGATCTGGTGAAATGGCATGGCGCAGAAGAAATTGAGCATCGCAGTGTAGCATTTGACTTATATCGTCATCTCGGTGGCGGTTATATCGCCCGCTACTATTTAAGTGTGGTGGTGATTATTGGGTAATTGGTCTGTGGGTCGACGGTACAGCACACTTGTTGGCACAAGACCCTCGTTTTAAGCAGCTGAAACCCACGGTGTATAAACCCTGGATCTGGAAAGAATGGTTGCGTATTTCACAGCAGGACAATCGTTTGCTACCGAATCCCCTATGGCTGGTTTCTCAGCAGCTCGGCTACCTGATGCCATGGTATGACCCGGTGCATGAAGGCAGTACCGATGATGCTCTATATTATCTTGAGCATTCCCCTGCGGCCAAACGGGCAGGTTTAAAAGTCGCCTAAGCTCTCCTCTTATTACAATTTCTAACAGCAGGGATCATTTCCCTGCTTTTTATTTGACCTAAGATAAAGCTACAGACATGACCCTAAGGATGAGCTCATGCAAGCACGGATTTCAGTGATTACACTCGGTGTTCGCGACCTGGAGGCTGCACTACGCTTTTATTGTGATGGGCTGGGCTTTCCCAGTAAAGGCATTGTTGGCAAAGAATTTGAATATGGCGCAGTCGCATTTATTGAACTACAGGCTGGATTAAAACTGGCTTTATGGCCGCAAAGCAGCATCCAGCATGATACCGGACTCGAACCGAGTCTGATGTGTCCCACGCAAATGACCTTGGGACACAATGTGTATAGCCCATTAGATGTCGATCAGGTCATGACTCAGGCTGAAAAAGCTGGAGCCAAGATTGTGAAAGCTGCACAGGCCACATTTTATGGCGGCTATGCAGGCTATTTTCAGGATCCAGATGGACATCTGTGGGAGGTGGTTTTCAATCCTCAACTAGAGATGGACTGATCCAGCTGCGGTTCACGGGTATGTCGGTCAACCACGACACTGATCATCATATCACCCTGCACATTCACCACAGTCCTGACCGTATCAAGCAATCGGTCAATCGGCAACAGGATCGCAATAGCTTCTGCCGGCAAGCCAACTGATTGCAGTACCATGATCATGGTCACCATCCCGGCACTTGGAATACCCGGTGCGCCTAAAGATGCAATCATTGCTGTGGCACACACGACCAATTGCTGCCCCAACGTCAGATCAAGTCCCATGAGGTTGGCAATAAACAAAGCTGCTGCAGCTTCATACAGTGCCGTACCATCCATGTTCAGCTGAGTTCCAAGCGGAATGACAAAGCCTGCCGTATGTGGACGTACTCCCAGATTTTCCTGGGCACATTTCATGGATAATGGCATGGTTGCAGAACTGGAACTGGTCGCAAAAGCGGTAATCAAGGCTGCACGAGTGCCTTTAAAAAAGGTAATCGGGTTCATTTTCCCGAAGATCCACAACAATAATGGTAGAACTACCAGACCGTGGAAAATAGTGGTGCCCGTTACTACCGCAGCAAACTCTGCCAGACGGCTCAGCACCGAAATATCTTCAGTGGCAATCAGCTTGGCCAGTAGCGCAAAAATCCCGAATGGCGCCAGTTTCATGACCCAGCCAATCATCAGCATCATGATGTCAAAAAACTGCATACTGAGCTTACGCACCGTCCGAAACTTGTCTCCCCCTGCCACCAGTGCCACACCGACAAAGAGTGCAAAGACCACCACTGCCAGCACATTACCATCGGCAAAGGCCTTAAACGGATTGATCAGGGTATTCTGAATAAAGTTGGTAAAGAATGAAGACGGCGTTAAGGTATCCGGAGTTTTATGCTGAGCCATGGCATCCTGAAACATTACTACATCGACACCCTTGCCCACATCAAACAGATGGGCACAAGCCAATCCCAAGATTAAAGCCAGGGTGGTCGTGGTGACACAGCATGCCAAGGTAATTTTCCAGGTTCGGCTCAGCTGACCACCAGCTTGCAGATTCGATACTCCAACCACAATCGAGCTAAAGATCAGTGGAACCAACAACATTTTTAGCAAACCAATAAAGATGCTGCTCATGATACCCAGACTATACAGGCTGAGCTCTTCAAACGTGGTTTGCGGGAAAAGATTTAATAAAAAACCAAACAGGACACCCAATACTGCGGCAACTAGAATCTGCGTATTTAAGCTCATCTTCATGGACATTTTAATATCGAACTTATCCGGCACTATGCCATGCAAGTTTCGGATAATCGAGTAAAATTTTATAAACGCTTTACAGCAAAATATCTTTTATTATTCATTTAATCCATATGGTGATGTACCGAATTTTGGCACGCGATGTGCTTAATCAGTGCAATAAGCTGGTTTTATACAAAGGAAATATACGTTCATGAAAAAAATGATCATTGCTATTGCACTCATTTGCAGCATCGGGCAGGTTTTTGCACATTCTTCGGGCGGTAAAGAACAGCAAGGCTGCCATAAGCATTCAAGCAATGATGTGCCACATTGCCACTAACTTCAAATCACACCCAATAAAAAAGCCGGAACTCTAATCCGGCTTTTTTTATTTTAAATCTTACTGGGTTTCAATTTCCCGCAGACGGATGAGACCTTCCTGGGTTGTACTACAGACCAGTTCTCCATTCTGCCACATACGACCGAAGTTCAGGCCACGTGAGCTGGCACTCACTGTCGCATCCATGTCGTAAAGCATCCATTCATCGGCCCGGAATGGCTTATGGAAATACATGGCATGGTCGATGCTGGCACATTGCAGGTTTGGTGAAATATAGCTCAGACCATGTGGACGCAATGCTGTCGTCATCAAGGTAAAGTCTGAGTAGAAGGCAGCAATCGCCTGATGCAGCGAAACCTCATCAACTTCCGGAGCGACTTGGCCATGGGTACGGATATAGTGCGCATAATTTGGCGCTTCCGGTTGCGGCTGGAATGGATTCACCGGCATCACAGGACGAATTTCTACATGGCGATCACGCATAAATGAAGCACGGACATTTTCCGGTACGAATTCAACAATCTGATGCTTCAGTTCTGCCTCATTTTTCAGGCTGTCGACTGAGGGATATTCTGGTTCAGAAATCTGATAGTTCAAGCCTTCTTCTGGTTCGGCAAAAGACACCATACACATAAAGATAGTACGGCCATGCTGAATCGCACGCACCTGACGACTGGCAAAACTCTTGCCATCACGAATACGATCTACTTCATAGATAATCGGTGCATTGACATCTCCTCCAAACAGGAAATAGGCATGCAATGAATGTGCTGGACGATCTGTCGTATAGGATGCAGCACGCAAAGCCTGTCCTAATACCTGCCCACCGAATACGCGCTTGCCTACCAGGTTACGGCTAATTCCACGGAAAATATTCTCTTCCAGCTTTTCCAGGCTAAGCAATTCAACCAGTTCTTGTGTTAAGACATTCATAGGCAACCTATACGATGTTCGGGATATCCAAAATTGGAAAAATAACAATGTGCTTCATTTCTGGTAATATTCTGCCATAAATTCTGAGTAAATCCCTAGAGATTGACTGACTGACCTGTCATTCACTTTGTAGATGTTCCGATAAAAAAAACGTTTTTTCACGTTAAAATCAAAGAACTTTTGTAGAATTTGTTAGAAAATGACATATTGTTTTCAAATACAATCTATCAAAATAGATCCCCCTCAGAAATCCTGTGGTTCCGGTCAGTAAAATTAGGAGTAGGTATGTCCAAGAGTGGCTTTGGTCAAATGTATCGCAAGCTTTCAAGTAAGATGCTTGAACTTGTGGTTACCCCGCATGTACTTGGGGAAGTACCAACGGAAGTCCCTGCTCCAGCGGCTGACCAGCAAGATCAGAAAAAGATTGTCTGCTATGTTCTGCAAAACCATTCTCGCAGTAATGCGCTGGTGGTAGATGGTGAAACCCGTCGTCTCAAATTGCCTGCTGCACTTGATCCAATGGATTTAGGTACGCGCCGGGAAAAAGCTTCGGTATTGTTCCTGCAATATCATGATGAAAGCAATCTGCTGAGCTCGCCGCCACATGCTTTTCCACCACGTCTGCTGCGTTTGATTGAAGTACTGGAACAGAATCCAGAACTGGATGTAGAACTGATTCCGGTGACCGTGCTATGGGGTCGTGAGCCAGAGAAAGAAGATTCCTGGTTCAAATTGTTATTTACCGATACCTGGTCAACACCAAGCAAGATGAAACAGCTGGTGAATATTGGTCTGCATGGTCGTCAGTCTTATCTGGAGTTCCATGAAGCACAGTCTCTGCGTGCACTGATT
Source organism: Acinetobacter sp. HA (assembly GCF_000264725.1). Lineage (NCBI taxonomy): Bacteria > Pseudomonadati > Pseudomonadota > Gammaproteobacteria > Moraxellales > Moraxellaceae > Acinetobacter > Acinetobacter sp. HA. The sequence continues at coordinate 41,581 of NZ_AJXD01000006.1, forward strand.
GATCATGCCAAAGTGACACATCCAAACCTGTCTCCAGCAACTTATATTGTCAGTACCTTGAATGACTATCTGGATGCCCAGCGAGAAGTAGTGCTGGGGCCTGACCTTTCAGATCGCCGTAATGTGATGCAGGGTCTGATCAAATCTCCAGATGTGCAGGCGGCTATCCGTAATGAAAGTATCCGCAGCAAGATCAGTGTGGATGAAGCTGAACGCCGTGCGATTGGTTATTTAAATGAAATCGTATCAGATTACTCCAACTCAACCGTACGTTTTGCCGATAAGGCCCTGACCCGTCTCTGGACTCAGCTCTATGACGGCATTGATGTACATAACTTCAGTACAGTACGTGAACTGGCGAAAGACTATGAAATTGTCTATGCACCATGTCACCGTAGTCATATCGACTACCTGTTATTATCTTATGTGATTTATCGTCGTGGTTTGATGGTGCCGTACATCGCAGCGGGTGATAACCTGAACATGCCATTTGTTGGCCAGATCTTGCGTGGCGGTGGTGCCTTCTTTATCCGCCGTACTTTCCGCGGTAATGCACTCTATACGACAGTTTTCAAAGAATATCTGTATAGCGTTCTGTCACGTAATACTCCACTGGAATACTTTATTGAAGGTGGCCGTTCACGTACCGGTCGTCTGTTACCACCAAAAACCGGCATGCTGGCAATGACCGTGCATGGTCATTTGCGTGGCAAAGCAAAGCCTATCGTATTTGTACCCACCTATATCGGCTATGAACGTCTGATGGAAGGTGCAACTTATGTAGGTGAAATGAACGGTAAGGAAAAAGAAGCGGAATCTATTTTTGGCATTCTAAAAACCTTGCGCAAGATTGAACGTATTTTCGGTAAAGTACATCTGAATTTTGGTGAGCCCGTCTTTCTGGATGACATGCTGAAACAGCATGGTGCGGATGAGATCAAGATTGAAAAGAATGATGATCCGATCCCGCCAGCAGTATCTGAAGCAGTAAATAGTTCTGCACAGGCGATTCTGGAAAATATTAACCGTGCAGCCGTCATTAACCCGGTATCCCTGTTGTCACTCATTTTATTAGCGACACCAAAACACACGCTGGATGAGGCGATTTGTATCAAACAGTTAGATACTTATCGTAATCTGCTGACGTCTTTGCCATATGATGAACGTATGCAAGTGACGCCGTTGTCAGGGAAAGAAATCATTGCCTATGCAATGAAATTGAAACTGATCAAACGCGTCAATCATGTGCTGGGCAATATTATCGCCATCGAAGATAATCAGGCGATTTTACTGACCTATTTCCGCAACAATATTGTGCATGCCTTTGTATTACCGTCACTGGTAGCCGCCCTGGTAAATCATAATGGCATTATTCGCCGTGATGATCTGGTGAATATCAGCAGTACCTTATACCCATTCCTGAAAGCTGAACTGTTCCTGAAATGGCATGAAGATGAAATCAAAGCACCAGTAAACACTTATATTGATGCCTTGATTGCAGCGAATCTAATTGCACAGGATGGTGAAAATTTGGTGGCACCTACACCAAACAGCGAAGCACATCATCAGCTAGAAGTTTTGGCTGCACCTGTCATGCAAAGTATCGAGCGCTATTACATGACGCTGGCACTGATTACCCAACGTGGTTCAGGCAATATCTCCACCCGTCAGGTTGAAGAATTAAGCCATCTGGTAGGTCAGCGTCTGTCTGTACTGTATGAATTCAATTCACCAGAATTCTTTGATAAGGCACTGTTCCAAAGCTTTATCAAAACGCTAACTCAAAAAGGTTATATCAGTACTAATGAAGACAATGCGATTGTCTTTGATGAAAGCTTCAAAAATATCGCTCAGTATGCTGATCTGGTACTGGATGAAGTAAAGCTGCAAATGCTTCATAATCTTACAGCCTTTACGGATGAAGAATTGAAAGAAGCTTTGGATGCCTTGGCAGCTGAACAAGCCAAGAAGCGTGCGAAACGGAAGAAAAAGTAAGATTATTTAAGCTCCTTCTCCCTCTGGGATGAGAAGCACTGCTCGCGAGAGGGATGAGAGAAAATGTTTAAAAACTTACCTCTCCCTAACCCTCTCCTAAAAGGAGAGGGAACTCAACTTTATTCAAGATGAGTGGCTAACTTCATCAATTCTAAATAATCCTCATAACAGTCCGGATGCTTTAACTCATATCCCATTTTTTGCATACGGGTAGCATATAGTTTCTTCCCCGTCACCTGCTCACTTTCTACCTTTAATAAAGGCAATCTCATCTGCTGCTGAAACCATTGCAGAACTTCATGCAACAGTTGTGGCTGGTTATTGGTCAAAATATATGAAGATTCAAGATGTTCCACGTGAATCATCTCAGCCATAAAACGTGACAAGTCTTCAATATGAATCCGATTCGACCAGTGCAGATTTGGATAACTGGACATAAATCGTGCCATTTTTTCCAAGCGTGCAACTGAAGCTCCATAAATCCCACTTGGGCGGATGATCGTACATTGGTCTGGATAAGCAGCTAAATAAATCTGCTCCATTTGATGCAGGACTTTGCCTTGCGGATCATTCGGATAAATTGCACTGTCATCATCCACCCGCTCTCCGGCATTCTCGCCATAGACCCGGGTGGAAGATACGACAACCAGACGTTGTATCGGATGGGATTTTAGCGCCCTAACAATTGGACCGACTGAATCCAGATAAGTCTGCTGATAAGCTTCGAGCGTACTCTGGTCAGGACTGAGCAAGACGTAGACCCAGTCAATCGGTGCAAGGCTGCTTAAATCGAGCTGATGCACATCCTGAACATGATGAGTGGCACAGGAATCTGTTTTCGCACTGCGACTGATTGTGCTAATTTGATGACCTTGCTCAAATAATTGTTTAGCTATGCGTGCGGATGTTTTACCATAACCGATAAATAAAATATGCATTCAGCACCGAATCACAAAACCTGGTTGAGGGGACATGGCTGCAGTCCATCAGTTACAAGGTGTCGGCAATGCCGCCGCCACATTACTTGAAAAATTAAATCTGTTCACAACTGATGATTTGCTCTTTCATCTGCCACGTGACTACGAAGACCGTAGCACGATCATTCCCATGAATCAATTGACTGTGGGACGTAGTTATTTGCTGGAAGGTATTGTCAAAGGCGTAGATTTTCCACCAGGTAAACGCAAGTCCATGGCCGTACTGCTGGATGATGATTGCGGCAAGGTGACCCTACGTTTCTATCATATCTATAAAGGCATTACCGACCGCTGCAAAGTTGGTGCAAGATTAAGAGTTTTTGGCGAAGTGCGTGTTGGTGCCCGTGGCCTGGAAATGTATCACCCCGAATTACAGGTCATTACTGAACATACCCCACTTCCGCAGACACAACTTACGGCAATCTATCCGGCAACTGAAGGCCTGACGCAACCCAAATTACGTGAATATATCAAGCAGGCGCTCGCCCTACACAGTGATGATCTACCGGAATTGCTACCGGCTAAATTCAGCAATGGCTATGACCTGAAGCAGGCACTGGAATATATCCATCACCCTCCAGTCGATGCCAACATGTTGCAGCTGGCACAGGGTTCCCACCCAGCCCAGCAGCGTCTGATCTTTGAGGAACTGGTCGCGCATCAGATCAGTTTACTGACCCGCCGTGCCTTTATTCAGCAGATTGAAGCGCCTGCATTTTCACCAAGTAAGCGTTATGCCAAACAGTTGCTCGCGGGTCTACCTTTTGAAATGACGGGGGCGCAAAAACGTGTTTCACGAGAAGTTGCCCATGACATGAAAGGCAACAAACCGATGTTGCGTCTGGTACAGGGCGATGTCGGTGCAGGTAAAACACTGGTTGCTGGTGTGGCGGCCTGTCATGCTCTGGAAGAAGGCTGGCAAGTGGCCCTCATGGCACCAACCGAAATTCTAGCAGAACAGCATTATTTAAATTTTAAAAAATGGTTTGAGCCACTGGGACTGACTGTTTCCTGGCTATCTGGCAAGCAAAAAGGTAAAGCCCGTACTGCGGCAGAACAAAGCATTAGAGATGGTAGTGCCAATCTGGTGGTCGGCACCCATGCCTTGTTTCAGGAAAATGTCGAGTTTGCCAAATTGGGGCTGGTAATTATTGATGAACAGCATCGCTTTGGTGTGGATCAGCGTCTGGCTCTACGCAATAAAGGGCTGGATGGTATGTCCCCACATCAACTGGTCATGACGGCGACACCAATTCCACGTACGCTTGCCATGTCTGCGTATGGCGATCTGGACACTTCAGTTATTGATGAACTGCCACCCGGTCGTACTCCGATTCAGACCGTCACTATCCCACTGGACCGCCGTGAAGAGGTACTCCAACGTATTGCCACCAACTGTGCTGAAGGTAAGCAAGCGTATTGGGTCTGTACTCTGGTCGAACAGTCGGAAACTTTAGATGCCCAAGCAGCCGAAGCCACTTTTGCCGAAATTAAGGAACGCTTCCCGGAAATCAATATCGGTCTGGTCCATGGCAAGATGAAGCCTGATGAAAAGCAGGCGGTGATGCAACAATTTAAAAATAATGAATTGCAGCTATTGATTGCCACGACCGTGATTGAGGTGGGTGTCGATGTACCGAATGCTTCTCTGATGGTGATTGAGAATGCTGAGCGTCTCGGCCTCTCACAACTGCATCAGCTGCGTGGCCGTGTTGGTCGGGGTGCCAAAGCCAGTTTCTGTGTACTCCTGTATAAGCATCCTCTTTCTCAGAATGGTCAGGAACGTTTGCGTATCATGCGGGAAACCAATGACGGCTTTATTATCGCAGAAAAGGATCTGGAACTGCGTGGTCCAGGTGAACTGCTTGGCACCAAACAAACCGGAGATATGGGTTTCCGGGTAGCCAAGCTGGAACGGGATGACCACCTGCTCAATCAGGCACATTATGTGGCGCAGCAGATGTTAAAGGATTATCCGAAACAGGCTGATGCGCTATTAAAACGCTGGTTACCTGAGGCACCACGTTATGCCTATGTCTAAGCTGATTCAGCAAGGCAAACATTGGCTGGGCAAGTTACAACCCTGCCAGCTTTGTCACAACGATTATCAAACAATTCATTCAGTATGCCAGGATTGCTGGAACCAGTTACCCTGGGCACATCAGACCATCCAGCGCCAGGAAATGCAGGTACAGATTGCCTGCCATTATGATTATCCGATGGATCGTCTGATTCAGTTGTTCAAATATGAGCAAAAGCTTTATCTGGAAAACTTGTTAGCAGGTGCGCTTATCAGTTTGAAACTTCCCAAAGTCAGCGCAGTCGTTCCGATGCCAATCTCGACAGACAAACTGGTACAGCGTGGCTATAACCAGTCCTTACTGCTGGCTAAACAGGTCGCAAAGCATCTTCAAGTTCCAGTATGGCAACCGGTGAGCCGGCTCAAACAGCATTCACAAAAAGGCTTAAGCCGCCTGGAACGGATTGAAGATATTGAAGCACAATTTCAGATTAGTACATCATCAAAATTGCGTTATCGTAAAGTACTGATTATTGATGATGTGGTAACAACTGGCAGTTCAATTCGTGCACTTAATCAGAAGCTCGAAGAACTTGGCTGCCAGCAAATTTATACAGCCTGTGTCGCAGGTGCAAAGCTTTAAATTAAGCTTGAGCCAATAGATTTGACTTCACCCATGGAATCACAATTTCTGTGGTTAACGGGGCCAGTGCTAAGTCTTGTTCATTGAGATCAATCCATTTCATCTCGGCAATCTCCGCCTCAATTGTTGGCATTTGATCCAGTTTGACCAGATATACATAACTGACCAGTTGGTGGTCAGGTTCATTCGCGGTCTTCGTTTCAAAACGACCAACAAATTGCTGTACTTCAGCCTGACAGCAGATCTCTTCCTGAATTTCACGAACAATCGTCACTTCAGGTGCTTCATTCGGTTCCAGCTTGCCACCCACCTGCATAAAGCAGCTGGTGCCTTTCTTGCGCACGACCAATAATTGCTGTGCTTCATTCAGTACAATGCCGGCGGCAACAGTAATAACGTTCATAACTACTCAAATTTAAAAATGATCAATGGGCTTATTTCACGAGATCTTGCTGATCAACCATCCCCCATTTCGCTTGCGGTGGTTGATAATTCTCAAAAGCATCCAGAATTGTTTCAATTTCTTCACTGACAATGAGTTTCTCGGTAAAACGTGCCTTGGTAAAACCCTGTTCAGTCGTGTGCTGAATAAAATGAATCAAACCGGTATAGAAGTTTTCTGCATTTAAAAATGCACATGGCTTTTCATGAATACCGAGCTGTGCCCAGGTCCATTGCTCAAAGATTTCTTCCAGTGTTCCTACACCACCCGGTATCGCAATAAAACCATCTGCCAGTTCTGACATTTTGGTTTTGCGCTCGTGCATATTTTCAACAATATGCAGTTCAGTCAGACCTGGATGGGCCAATTCACGGTCTACCAGCTGCTTTGGAATCACCCCAATCACTTGGCCGCCCGCAGCCAGAGTACTGTCCGCAACAATTCCCATCAAGCCTGAACGGCCACCACCATAGACCAGTGTTTGCTGTCTAGCTGCCAGCGTCTGGCCGACTTTTTCAGCAATCTCGGTATAAACAGGTGCGATCCCCAGTGCGGAACCACAAAAAATTGCGATAGAATTCATCATTTTTCACCATTTAGTTCTAGCTGTATCGCAAGGAATCCCTGATCGAAGCTTTTTTTGAAAAAATAACTGTTCAATCAGTGTTTTTATTCAATTCCTTGTCTAAAATACACCCATTCCAATTTACATACTGCGCAAGGGAGAAAAGACAGCATGCTTGAAGCCTTTTATGCCACAGAGCGCGGTAGCCTAGAAGATGCCACTATTAATGGCGACTTTGATTTACATCAAGATTTGGTTTGGGTTGATCTGATTGCTCCTTCACAGGAAGAGCAGCAATGGATCATGGACGCTTATGAGCAAAATCTTCCTACCCTCAAATCATTAGAAGACATTTCATCCAGTGCCCGATTCTACCGCGATGATGACGGTATTTTGCATATCAGCACTTATTTTTTAACGAAAAATAAAAACTATCAGGTCGAAGAAGATACTGAAGATCAATCCAGCATTTTAGCCACGGTGCAAACCGTCGCTTTCATTCTGCATAAAGATCGGCTGTTTACCTTGCGTGGGGAAAAACTAGTCGCGTTCCGTGCCTTTCGTGCTCGTGCGCGCCGCAATGATTATGAGATTGATTATAAGGATCCGACCTGGATTCTACTTGGCCTGCTTGAAGCCAAGCTGGATGAGCTTGCGGATATTCTGGAAGATGTGCACAAGGATCTGGAAAAATACTCAACCGAAGTCCTGAATAACCGCCATCGTGAACAGATTCTGGATCTTGATGACATGATTACCCGTCTGGCACAGCTCGAGGATATGCTTGGAAAAGCCCAGCTCTGTCTGATCGATTTACGCCGGGTACTGACCTTCCTGTCCCGTCCACGGGCGCTCGGTAGTCATATCTACGATGCGGACATTCGAGAGCTCAGTGAAGATGTACGCTCTCTGGTTGAGCATGATGCTTTCTTATTCCAGAAGGTGCGATTCCTGCTTGATACCACTTCCGGATTCATTAACACCGAACAGAATGACACGATCCGTCGATTCTCGATCTTGCCAAGTATGCTTGCGCCACCAATGCTGATTGCGAGTATCTATGGGATGAACACGGAAGTCTTACCTTTCGCACATGGCACCACCAGCTTTATCATTGTCGGGCTAATTCTGGTCGCATTCTTCATTGGACCATTGATTTACTTTAGATGGAAGAAATGGATTTGAGCGAGCTTTGAGGCACTGCTTCAAAGCAAAGCGCAAGAAATCTCTGTATTTAATTCATATCTATTTAATCCCTCGTCAACTTCTCTCTAAAAAGTGAAGAAAATTCCCCCTCCTTTTCCAAAGGAGGAGTTAGGTGAGGATTTTCACCCTCTCTTTAACTCTCCCTGAGGGAGAGAGGACTTGCAATCTATACTTAGATCTATTTGATTTTCAATATTTTTTTTAAAATCCAATCACAATAAAAAAGCACCTTTCGGTGCTTTTTCTTTTTACTGAATGATCTGTAAATCATTCTCTAGGTGACAGGACTGTATGATCTTCATCACCTTTGCAGGAACGGCTTTAAACTGCAATCCTTTGGCTTGTGGCGTCTGACGTAACCATCTGACCAATATCGCCAAAGCCAAAGTACTGCCACTTTCAAGCTCAGCCAGATTTACCACAATAGGAAAAACTGTCTGTGACTGAATTTCACGCAGCCCCTGTTCATAGTATTGCTGCGCATTGTTATAGTCGATTTTGCCTATAACATGCAGTTCCTGATTACTGAATTTGATCACAGCTCACCTATCTTATTTTTTCTTTTCAACCGCTGCTTCTGCATCTGGCTTGAAGTTTGCGATTGCTTTATCCAGATTACCGCCATTACGTTTTACAGTCGCTGCAAACTGGTTACGGAACTGTAAACCTAGATCAATACCAGACACGTTGATATTACGGATTTTCCATTGTGAACCTTTATCGGCCAACTGGAAAGAAACTGGAATTTTCTCGCCATTATTATGGAAATCAATAGTCACAACTGGATTTTTGCTACCGGTGTCTTTGTACGGACGCATGCTATAAGACTGGTTGGTATATTTGGCAAATGCTGAACCATAATTTTCAGTCAGCGTTTCACGGAAGTTACGTTCAAACTGAGCACGCTGTGCAGCAGAACTATACTGATTAGTTGCATACGTTCCCATCACAATGCGGGTAAATGCTTGTGAATCGATATATGGATCAAGATTCTGACGAATAATAGTTTTCACCAGTGCCGGATTGCTCTGCAACTTGCTATGGTCTACTTTGAGACGAGCCACCAGGTTATCTGCAACTTTCTTAATAAATGCAGGTGGTGCTTCAGCCGGTGCAGCGAAAACACCTCCGATCGCCATGGTAGATAGAATGCTTGCTGCAAGGGTTTGCTTTACTAAAATATTCACTCAAATTTCCTCAATCATTATTCAACAAATGCAGGTTCTGCATCTGTAGCTTCAGAAGTTACTGCATCAGCAGATGTCTCCTGAGTTTCGGATGACTTACTGCCTGCTCCACCTGTCACGAATTTGGTAATTAAATCTTCAATTTCCATCGTGCCCTGGGTATTGGCAATCTGATCACCACGTTTCAAATAATTCAGACCGCCGCCTGGAATAATTTTCAAATACTTTTCACCCAGCAAACCATTGGTTGCTACCATAATGTAAGCATCTTCATCAATATTGGTAATGGATGTCATGTTGTCTAAGAGTTGCTTTTCCATTGCTTTTTGTTGCGCAGGTGCCGCAGCTTCATAGTCAGTGCTGTAACGTAACTCATCTAGGGCTTCTTGCTGTACTTTCTTTAACTGTTCAGCATTAAATGATGTCAATGAACCATCTAGCGTCATATGTACAGTGGCTAATCGGGTGACTGGATCAAGTGTAATCGTATCGACCTGACCGACTTTCACACCGCTTAAAGCCACTTTGGCACGCGGCTTAATGCCATTTACATTTTCAAAAGTTGCTGTCATTTTATAGCTGTCGGCAATATTGGTTCCGACCAAACCACTGACACGCATTGCCAAGAAGAAAATTGCAATTCCAAACAAAATGACAAAAACACCAACGGCCAGCTCACTGGTACGTGATTTCATTAAACACCTCCGAACATGACCGCAGTCAACACGAAATCAAAACCTAAAACACACAACGATGAATACACCACAGTACGTGTTGTGGACGTTGCAATCCCTTCAGATGTCGGTTCACAGGCATAACCCTGATAGACCGCAATCCATGTACAAATCAATGCAAATACAAAACTTTTAATGATGGTACCGTTAAAGATATCCTTGTAGAACTGCACGGTACTTTCCATACCGCTCCAGTACGCGCCTTCATCTGCGCCAAGGAAATCTACACCGACCATTTTACCGCCCATAATCCCCACGGCAGCAAAAATTACGGACAGCATTGGCAGACTGAAAATCCCCGCCCAAAGACGTGGTGAAATGACCCTTTTTAGCGGATCAACCCCAATCATCTCCATACTGGATAACTGTTCAGTGGCTTTCATCAGACCGATTTCGGCTGTCAATGCGGAACCGGCACGACCAGCAAACAAGAGCGCTGCCACAACCGGTGCCAGTTCGCGTAATAAGGTTAGAGCTACTGCGGTACCTAACATGGCTTCACTGCCAAAGGTCGCCAGAATGGTATACATCTGCAAACCGAGAACAGCACCAATAAACAGACCCGAAACTACGATGATCAGTAAAGAGAGCACCCCAACACGGTACATCTGGTAGACAAATAGCTTAAACCCCAGCCAGGTTGGCATCGAAATCAGAATTTGCAACAGCATCAAGGTCGCAACCCCAATCCCGCGCACACGTTCTATGACGCGTCTACCCAATAAGGCAATTGCATTCATGAACGCACCTCATCACTTAAATAAGCCGCATGACTAAACTGATAATCCACAGGTCCCTCAACGGAACCCGTCAGGAACTGCTGAACAAATGCAGAAGGATGTGCTTTTAATTCTTCAGGTGTACCTTCGCCCTGGATCTTTCCTTCTGCCACTACGTAAATGTAGTCCGCAATGGATAGAGTTTCTGCTACATCATGCGAAACGATAATTGTAGTCAGGTCTAATGCTTCACGCAGGGAACGAATCAGACGTGTTAATACACCCATCACGATCGGGTCTTGCCCGGCGAATGGTTCGTCATACATGATCAGCTCTGGGTCAAGTGCAATCGCACGTGCTAGAGCCACACGACGGTTCATACCACCAGATAATTCAGAGGGCATCATCTGCTCTGCACCGCGCAGACCGACAGATTCCAGCTTGAGTGCCACGATTTCTGCGATCAAGTGCTCAGGCAATTTGGTATGTGCACGAATCGGGAAAGCGACATTTTCATAAACACTCATATCTGTGAACAAAGCACCGCTCTGGAATAACATGCCCATACGTGCACGTGCAGCAAACAGCTCACTACGTGACATGCGTGCGATATCCTTGCCATCCAGCAACACCTGTCCTTGATCTGGCGTTAGCTGTCCGCCAATAAGACGCAATAATGTAGTTTTACCGGTACCAGAAGGTCCCATAATGGCAGTGATCTGACCACGTCGAATGTTCAGGCTGACATTCTCATAAATCACACGTTCGCCTCGCTTGAAGCTCAAACCTTTCACTTCTATGAGTGATTGAGTCTCAAACGCTGTTTGATTTTTCATAGCTAAGCGTTTTCCTGCATTTTTTCAGCATGCGTACTATAAAGGATTAACTCTCTAAATGTTACCTTTTGATCGGAATGTTACAATGGCAAAAAGGCAATATCTGAATGAAAAAAATGAGAAAGCATGATTTATTTTTATAATTTTATCGCTTGCTTATATGTTCAATAATCATTCAATTATAAAAATTATAGAGAAAGAGAATGATGTTACATAAGATCAGGATCAGCGCAATATAAGGCATAATAACCTCATGGATATAACGAGCCAAGTGTGATTTTTGAGGATTAGTTATCATAACCGATTCAAATTCAGAAATGGCACACACTTTACCTAAAACTTTAAAAAAATGCATCCATAAAAAAACCAGCGTTATCGCTGGTTTTTTCTGGCTAGATTCAATTAGTCATTAAATTTGCGACGTGGACGGTCTTCACCGAACGAACGCTCACCACGTGGTTTGTCATCGAAGTTACGGCGTGGACGATCACCACCGAAATCACGTTTAGGACGGTCATCACCAAATGAACGTGCTGGACGGTCACCGAAGCCACCTTCACGACGTGGCGCCGGACGATCACCGAAATCACGTTTAGGACGATCCCCAAAACCACCCTCACGACGTGGCGCCGGACGATCACCGAAATCGCGTTTAGGACGGTCACCGAAAGAACCTTCACGACGTGGTTTGTAATCTACGCGGTTGCCACGGTTATCATCAGAACCTTCGAAACGAGGACGGTCGCCAAAATCACGTTTTGGACGGTCATCGAAAGAACGTTGCGGACGATCACCGAAACCGCCTTCACGACGTGAAGCTGGACGATCACCGAAGTCACGTTTAGGACGATCACCAAAACCGCCTTCACGACGTGGACGATCACTGTTGAAGTCACGACGTGGACGATCTTCGCCACCGAACGCAGGACGGTCGCCACGAGGTTTGTCATCGAAGCTACGACGTGGACGGTCATCACCACCATCACGACGTTTGAAGTTACCTTCACCTTCGAAACGACGACCACCGCCGAAGCCACCACGGCCACCACGGCCGCCATCACGACCACGACCACGACCAGCGCCATCACGGCTACCGCGTGCAGGAGGTGGAGATGGCTCAAGACCTTCGATTTCAGATACTTCTAAACGAGCATCTAGGTAGTCTTCAAGCGCACGGATTTTACCGCGTTCACGGTAAGTCGCTAAAGTAATCGCTTTACCAGTACGGCCCGCACGACCTGTACGACCAATACGGTGTACATAGTCCTCGTTCTTCATTGGAAGACCGAAGTTGATGACGTGAGAGATTGTTGGTACGTCTAGACCACGTGCTGCAACGTCAGTTGCAACCAGAATTTTTGCACGACCTTCACGGATACTGCGCAGACGACGGTTACGTACTGTCTGTGGCATTGCACCATGAAGCGCTACAACTGATAGACCTGCTTCAGCAAGTTCTTCAGCCAGCATATCGGTATCTTCTTGCGTAGAAGCAAATACAACTGCCTGATCAACGTCTTCTTCGTTTAACCAGTGAGTTAATAATTTTTTCTTGTGCTCAAAGCCATCAGTCCAGTGCAAAGTCTGAGTGATGTCAGTATTCGTAGAGTGACCAGTTTCGATCGCAATACGCTCTGGCTCATTCATCATGCGTTCAGCAAGCGTGATGATACGCGGTGCAAATGTAGCAGAGAACATCAAAGTCTGTTTACGGTTCGCAGCCAAGTCACCGATTGCCTCTAGGTCTTCAGAGAAACCGAGGTCTAACATACGGTCAGCTTCGTCGACGATTAACGCATCAACTTTGTCCAGTTTAATCTGGCGACGGTTAACAAGATCAAGTAAACGACCTGGTGTCGCAACTACAACTTGTGCACCTTTTAATTGTTGGATTTGTTTACCAAATGGCATACCACCCATGATTGCAGCAATACGAACACCTTTCATGTGACGTACAAATGCAATCGCATCCTGACAAACCTGTTGTGCAAGTTCACGTGTTGGTGAAATTACCAGGATATTTGGTTGAGTTACCGCTTTCATACGTTCTTTGAACGGAACGAAAGTATCTTCAGTTGCAAGGCCATTCAATGTAGGGAGAAGGAAGGCTGCAGTTTTACCAGAACCAGTCTGGCTTGACACTAGAAGGTCTTTACCTTCAAGCGCCGCAGGAATAGATTGTTCCTGTACAGGTGTAGGTGCAGTAAAGCCTAGTGCTTGTAAAGCTTGTTGTAAGGTTTCGTGTAGAGGAAAATCAGCAAAAGTTTTGCTCATAGAGTCTTTCACCCGGAAATTGGGTGCTCCATTAAAAATAAAGTCAAATGAACATCGACAAAAAGCGGTACAGCAATATACGCTGAAAATAAGAGATCATTCAGCGGCGATCCGAGTAACGACGATGTGATATAACGCACGCATGATTACGGCATAACCTGAAGGAATCGCTTTAGCGATTGGGGCGCGAGATATCGTCCTCTCTTTGGACCGCACGCGCATACACAATGATAAGAAGAGAAATGTTCAGGTAACGAACAGAAATTAAGTGCGTGCGCGGATTATAGCAGGATTTAAAATAATGTCATTAAGTTTTATTGTTATTTTGTATTAATCTAAAATTAGTTGATATTTTAACCATATTTAGCAATAAAAATATTATCCAGTCATGAAAAAGGCATCCCTTAGGATGCCTCTTATATGTTTTAAACCAAAATGTCTAAACCCGATTATTTAGCTGCCTCGCCCCATGCAGGAACAACTGCCTGCATTAAAGGTTTCAGCATTTTCATAGAGCAGGCAATGACCTGACCTTTTTCCATAGATTCGCTGCCACCACGTGCATCAACCACTGTACCGCCCGCTTCTTTCACAATCAGTTCACCAGCAGCGATATCCCAAGGTTTCAAACCAAGTTCAAAGTAACCGTCTAAACGACCTGCCGCAACATAAGCCAGATCCAGTGCAGCAGAACCTGCACGGCGGTATTGCGCACCTGCTTCAGTAACGTTTAATAATGATTCGAAATGGTTTTTCGCATAAGACACCACTTCACCGCCACGTTGAGCACGGTAAGCATGACCGACTGCCAGGAAAGAATTCTGCAAGTTGTCTTTCACATTTACACGGATACGACGCTGGTTCAGCATCGCGCCACGACCACGACTTGCAGAGAATAGCTCGTCTTTCACAGGGTCATAAATAACACCGTGTTGGGTTACGCCTTTGTGCTGAACAGCAATAGAGATACAGAAATGCGGGAAACCGTTGATGAAGTTCAGTGTACCGTCAAGAGGATCAATCACCCAACACCATTCAGCGTCGTGACCTTTACCTTCTTGCAGACCAAACTCTTCACCAAGGAAGCTGTGATTTTTATAACTTTTACGCAGCGTATCGATAGTCAGTTGCTCCAGATAACGGTCAACACGCGTTACAGGACCATCAATGCCTTTTTCTTCGACTTGTAGATCGAGTTTATGACGATTTTGATGCGCTTTTAAAAGCTCTTGACCAACTAATTGAGCCGCACGCGCAGCCATCACCACCATAGGTTCCATTGAACACCCACTACAAATTTGAAGATATTGATAAAGAATAATGCATAAAAGCCCCTACATTTTAGCAAATATAAGGGCTTTTTGGGAAAAAAATGTGTCTAAAATTTTGAAGACGTTGTTTCAGACTGGCTGGGTAAGTGAAGACCAGGCCTGATTCATTGACTTTTCAATGCCTTGAGCATCAAGTCCTGCCTGTTGCAGCATCTGTGCATGGGTCGCTTGCGCCATAAAGGTATCAGCAAGACCAAGATTTAAAATTGGTTTTACGATCTGCGCTTCAGCCAGATATTCATTGACTGCACTGCCCGCACCTGCCATCACTGCATGTTCTTCGACCGTCACGAACAGAGTGGTACTTTGCGAGATATTATCCAGCATTTGGGTATCCAGTGGTTTGATGAAACGCATATTCACCACACGTACTGCCACATCATGTTTTGCAGCAAAGGCTTGGGCTGCATCGATAGCGGCCTGCACTCGGCTACCAAATGCCAGTACAGAGATATAGTCATCATGCTGACCATTAAAGCTCGCTACGATTTCAGCCTGACCCATTGGTAATTCAACCATGTCTTGCTGAATCTCAACACCCAGACCACTCCCACGCGGATAACGTACTGCTGCCGGACCTTTATAGAGATACGCAGTATGTAGCATTTGGCGACATTCATTTTCGTCTTTTGGCGCCATGATCACCAGGTTTGGAATAGTACGCATATAAGCATAGTCATATGCTCCAGCATGAGTCGGACCATCTTCACCAACCAGACCAGCACGATCGATAGCAAACGTCACATCCAGATTTTGTAGCGCCACATCATGGACTAGTTGGTCATAGCCACGTTGCAAAAACGTTGAATAAATCGCTACAACTGGCTTCAGACCTTCACAGGCCATACCCGCTGCTAACGTTACCGCATGCTGTTCTGCAATCGCGACATCAAAGAAACGCTCAGGATATTGCTTAGCAAATTCTACCATGCCTGAGCCTTCACACATGGCTGGGGTAATGGCCAGCAAGCGGTCATCTTTCGCCGCTTCATCGCACAGCCACTGACCAAAGACATCAGAATATTTTGGTGCTGGATTTGCAGTAGATCCTGCATTTAAACGACTAATCGCGTGATATTTAATTTGTTCTGCTTCTGCCGGAGCAAAGCCTTTGCCTTTTTTGGTATAGACATGAATCAGGCGTGGACCTTTACGCTTTTTCAATGCATTAAACACATGCACCAATTGATTCAGATCATGGCCATCATAAGGACCAAAATAATCAAAACCAATTGCCTTAAACAGGTTATCGGCAGCATCAGTCGCAGCACAATGCAGACGTGAGTTATACACCCATTCTGGATGCGGCTGAACGAAGGCTTCACCCTCTTCAGTAATATTCACCGACTCACCACGTTCCCACAGTGCAGCGAGATGCTTGGCAAAACCACCAGTGCTGCAGGAAATCGACATGTCATTATCATTCAGCACCACCATCAGATCTGCATTGTGCGCGACGGCGTCATTCATGGCTTCAAAGGCCATACCTGCCGTCATTGCACCATCACCAATAATGGACACCACTTCACATGGATTCTTTTGATAGCGACGCGCCAAGGCCATGCCCAAGCCTGCTGAAATCGCAGTAGAAGAATGCCCTACCCCGAAAGTATCAAATTCAGATTCATCACGCGCCGGGAATGCGGCCAAGCCATCTTTAGCACGAATCGTGGTTAATTGCTCACGGCGACCAGTTAAGGCTTTATGCGGATATGCCTGATGACCTACATCCCAGATCAGGCGGTCGTCTGGGGTATTGAAGCAGTAGTGCAAAGCCACAGTCAGCTCAATCACTCCCAGATTGGCACCAAAATGCCCACCACTTTGTCCTGCAGCATACAAAATGTACTGACGTAACTCATCGGCCACCTGCTCAAGCTGATTTTGCTCAAGTGAACGCAATTGCTCTGGATGATCGATCGCATCAAGCAACGGTGTTACAGGGCGTTGAGTTGGTATTTCTGTATACAGCATAAATGGCAAAGCCTTCAAAAGCCTGGCAAATCCTAAGCTAGGTCTGTCTATGGGGAGTCCCGATCATATAGTCGAATTGTAGCAGCTTCAATTGACTAAAGCTGTTAACGGCGCAATATTAAACAATGAGCTTGATCAGGGTAAAATTTGCAGAATACGATTATCCTGAATAATCTTACTGTTTATCAACTATTATCGTTCGCTTTATACAAAAAAGAAAATGTTCTCCAGAAAATCATCTATGCAACCCTACTAATGTCCAATCATTACGCTATACTTTGAGCAATTTCAGGATTTAACGGGTTCAGCTGTGCCTATCGAGTTTGTCGCAACATCAAGATTACCTACCGCTCATGGTGAATTTAAAATTACTGTTTTTCAAGACCCTAAGACTGGCGAAGAACATGTCGCGTTATCTAAAGGACTGGAAGAATCGAGTGATGAACCCGTGCTGGTACGTGTACATTCTGAGTGTTTGACGGGTGATGCTTTTGCCTCACTGAAATGTGATTGTGGACCGCAACTTCAGGCGACACAAAAGCTGATTAATGAAGTCGGTCGTGGTGTGATTCTGTATTTGCGTCAGGAAGGCCGCGGGATTGGTTTGACCAATAAAATCCGTGCCTATGCCCTGCAGGATCAAGGTCATGACACCGTAGATGCCAACCTGATGCTGAACCTGCCAGCCGATGCACGCCAATACGATATGTGTAGCATCATGCTGGATCATTTAGGTATAAAAGCAGTACGTTTGATTACCAACAACCCTACAAAAATCAATGCACTTAAAGATTTGGGTATTAATGTGGTGGATCGTGTACCGCTGACGGTTGGTCTAAATCCATTTAATGAACAGTATCTTAAGACCAAGCATGAACGTATGGCGCATCTGTATCGGAAGGATGATTTTTGATTTTTATTTAATCTCCCCTAACCCCTCTTTGAAAAAGAGGGGGAAACTCCTTCATTTTAGTAAGAATCGGAAGCCTCCCTGAGCGAGACTTAAGTATTGCTTTAAGTCGAAGTGCAAGAAAGAGAGGTTTGGTGGGATTCTAAATCGTCATCGAAAAAATCCGATTCTCCGGCATCTTGCGCTTGAGTCTCAGGTCAAAAGCCATACAGATATTACGTACAAAAGGTTTCCCTTTCTCCAAAATTGTGACTGATGAGTCTGCAATTTTAATTAACTGATCCTGTGATATTTCTTTGAGCTGTTCTAGTACTGCGTCAATTTCAGCAAATTGCATGTGCTCATCTGCCCAGGAAGTGGTGAAACTGCACATCAGATTCAGGATATGCTTACGGATGATTAAATCTTCCTGACTTAATACATGCCCTTTAACGACTGGAATCTCATTCTGTTCCAGACATTCATAATATTCTTCAATGGTTTTTACATTCTGGGCAAAGCTGTACCAGCTATCACTGATTGATGAAATCCCTAGCCCGATCATGACTTGGGTTTTAGATGCGGTATACCCCATAAAGTTACGGTGCAAAGACCCTTCCTTAAAAGCCTGATACATGCTGTCACTTTCTAGCGCAAAATGATCCATGCCAATTTCATGGTAGCCATGTGCCAACAGTTTCTTCTTGCCTTCTTCATAGCACTGACGCTTGATTTCATCTTTAGGCACATCGGCATCTTTAAAACCGCGCTGGCCATTGCCCTTGATCCATGGCACATGGGCATAGCTATATAAGGCTAAACGGTCCGGCATTAAGGTATTGGTTTGACCAATAGTATTGAGTACATCATCTAGGCTCTGAAATGGTAAGCCAAAGACCAGATCATGCGAAATCGAGGTGTAACCTATTTCACGCGCCCATTCGGTGACCTGTTTGACATTTTCATAAGGCTGAATGCGGTGAATGGCTTTCTGCACAGTTTCATTATAGTCCTGCACGCCATAGCTGACCCGGCGAAAGCCCATGTCATATAAGCCTTGCAGATGCTCACGCGTGGTATTGTTTGGATGGCCTTCAAAGCTGAATTCATGCTCAGACGCTATTTCAGCCTTAGCCAAGATACCTTTAATCAGTTGAGTTAAGTGCTCAATCGAGAAAAAAGTCGGTGTACCACCACCAAGATGGATTTCCTTGATCATTGGCTTTTCTTCCAATAATTCACAGTACAGATCCCATTCCTTCAGCACCGCCTGAATATAGGGTTGCTCAACTTCATGCCGTTTGGTGACACGTTTATGGCATCCACAGAAAGTGCACAGGCTTTCACAAAAGGGCAGATGGATATATAGACTGATGCCTTCTTTCTGATTCGATTCAGCAAAAGAGCGCTTTAAAGTCTGTTTCCACTGTTTCAGAGAAAAGTACTGTTCTTCCCAATACGGTACAGTTGGATAACTGGTATAGCGTGGACCTGGGACATTGTATTTTTGAATGAGGGAAGTAGCCTGAACCGACATAATATCCACCTATGACCATTGAAAATTTACCCAAGCATGGGCCATCTAAAGCTATTGTGTGGGGCTCGGAAAAAGAATTCAACCTAGCATCTCGGTCGGATTTAATACGCTACCCTGCTTTAATTTACTGGAACAGAAAGTCTTTTTAGATCATCAGTATCGGCAAATACATCTTAATTTTTATGCCATTTTATGCTTTGATGTAGAAAGTCTTTCTTTCTCCCCATGAGGGCTTTGATGCAGCATCCAACTTCTGCGGATATTCAACGCGTACGCGAATTCCTCCTCGACTTACAGACGCGCATCTGTGCGGCTCTCGAACAACAAGAACGTGCTGGTAGTGGCTCAGCTGAGTTTATCATTGATGACTGGGAGCGACCTGAAGGTGGGGGTGGCCGTTCACGTGTGCTGCAAAATGGGACAGTGATTGAAAAAGGCGGGGTGATGTTCTCGCACATCAATATTTCTAAACTACCGGCTTCAGCCACTGAACGTCATCCACAAATTGCCGGGGCTAAGGCACAGGCGATGGGCGTCTCACTGGTGATCCATCCCAAAAATCCCAATGTGCCGACCTCACATGCCAATGTGCGCCTATTTGTTGCTGAAAAAGAAGGTCAAGATCCGATCTGGTGGTTTGGCGGTGGTTTTGACCTGACACCGTTCTATCCGAATGATGAAGATGTGCTTTCATGGCATCAGACGGCGCATGACCTGTGTGCGCCATTTGGCGAAAAAGTTTATGCACAGCATAAAAAATGGTGTGATGATTATTTCTACTTAAAGCACCGTGATGAACAGCGCGGTGTCGGTGGCCTGTTCTTTGATGACCTGAACCAATGGGATTTTGAAACCTGTTTTAAATACATGCAGGCGGTAGGCAATGGTTACTTAGATGCCATCATTCCGATTTTCCAGCGCAATCAGAACAAACCTTATAGCGAAGCACAGCGTGAGTTTCAACTGTATCGTCGTGGTCGTTATGTTGAATATAATCTGGTCTATGACCGTGGCACTTTGTTTGGCTTACAGACCGGTGGCCGGATCGAGTCCATTCTAGTGAGTCTGCCCCCACTCACTGGCTGGTCTTATCGTCCGGAATGGGCCGAAGGTTCACCAGAGAAACAACTCACCGATTATTATCTAAAGCCACGAGATTGGCTGCAAGAGTTAAAGAAGTAGGTGTACGCTTAACCAAAATGCTCTCACTTTGAGGGCATTTTTTATAAAACTGTTCCAATTATTTTTTGCTTACAATACCTCTAATTTTTTTCTCCTGAAAACTTCATGCAATTAATTCGTTCCCAAATTTACAAAACTAATTCTTCAAGAATATTAATTTGAACGAAAAATTTTCCTATAAACATTTAGAAACTTTTCTTTATATAAATAAGCAGAAATGTCCTCACTTCGTCACAAGCTCTGCTGTATAGTAAAATCTTAAAAAATATTGGGTAAAAATATATGCAGCTACGACATTTCAAAAGTCATGTGCTGATGATGTGGGTATTTCTGGCCGTTACAGTCAGTGCAATTACCACAACATTCTTAACCAAGGATCTTATCTTGGACAGTCTGGCAATCAGTGTCAGCATTATTATGATTATCGGTATTATCTTAAGTGGTGCCCTGCTTCTGACTGAACGCATTATTAAAACCTGTAATTCCTAAAATAAGCCCCTAGAATTAGACCTTTCAATACTTTAGTCCCTACCTGTTTTCACGTATATTGTTGAGCATTTCAGCACATGGACACTGTGAAATGAGCAAACAATTTGCTGTTGTTGGCAACCCGATTGAACAATCACGTTCTCCAGAATTGCATCATGCATTTGCCGCTAAAACCGGTATTGATCTCACCTATAGTAAACGTCTGGCTCCGCTGGATGGCTTTGAAGCCAATATTCAGGACTTCTTTGCCCAAGGCGGTATCGGTATGAATGTCACGGTCCCGTTTAAAGAACAAGCTTATGCTCAGTGTCAAGTGCTGACTGAACGCGCTCGTATTGCCGGTGCAGTAAATACACTATGGATGGAAAATGGCGTCCTGCATGGTGATAATACCGATGGTCAAGGTCTGGTTGAAGCTATTCGTGCTTTAGACTGGAACCTGGAAAATACCGATATTCTGATTATTGGCGCTGGTGGTGCGACTCGTGGCGTGATCTATCCACTGGTACAGGCAGGTGTGAAGAAAATTGTCATTGCCAATCGTACCCTCACCCGTGCCGAACAGCTGATTGCGGATTTAAAAGATGCAGTACCACAAGCTGAACTGCAAGCGATTGCCTTGACTGATCTGGCGGGTGAGTTCGATCTTATTATCAATGCAACTTCTGCCAGCTTGAGTGGTGATGCCTTAATCCTGCCGGAAGCACTGCAGTTTAAACACGCATATGAAATGGCCTATGGCAAACCATCTACTTTTCTAGATCAAGCCCGTGCGCGTGGTGTTCCTAGCGCTGAAGGTTTTGGCATGCTGGTCGGTCAAGCGATTGAATCTTTCGCGATCTGGAATGGGGTCAAGCCACAGCTCAAAGATTTCCTTTAAGCTCGTTTAAGCTTTTAATATGATTCAAGAGTCTCTACGGAGGCTCTTTTGATTTTCCGACAGAAGGCAATATACAGAGCAATAAGTGGATTTAATGACAGCACTTCTGTTTATTTTCGAACAATAACATTTGTGTACAATTCACCCAAAAAATCACCTAGACAAACAGAATAATTATCTATTAAAGTCGTTTCATATAAGTCTTTTTTATTTTTCAGCTATTTATTATTAGCCCATATCTTTAACCTGAATCACCCTAATTTTCCTATCTCCTCGATTCGCCTTTCTGACATTTTTATTTGCTTGCCTTATCAATGTATTTTTAGCCGCAATGTGAATAATCAAAGAATCGATACAGATAATCCAAAACTATTAATCAGGATTAAAACGCATGCCAGCATATAAAGCCCCGTTACGTGACATTCGCTTCCTTATGAATGAAGTGCTTGATTACCCTGCACATTACCAGACACTATCAAATGGTGAATATGCCGATGCTGATACCGTGGACATGATTCTGGAAGGTGCAGCAGATTTCTGTGAAAACGTACTTTCTCCATTGAATCAAAGTGGTGATCTGGAAGGCTGTCATTTTGAAAATGGTGAAGTCACTACGCCTAAAGGCTTCAAGGAAGCATACGAACAGTTCGTACAAGGCGGCTGGCAAGGTCTTTCTTATCCTGAAGAATTTGGCGGTCAAAACCTTCCACAATCTTTGAATCTGGTTAAGTCTGAAATGATGGGCACTGCAAACTGGTCATTCCAAATGTATCCAGGTTTAAGTGTCGGCTGTATCAATACCATTATGCAGTTTGGTTCAGATGAACAAAAAAATCTATACCTGCCTCACCTGGTAGCAGGTACATGGTCTGGCACCATGTGTTTGACTGAGCCGCAATGTGGTACCGACCTGGGGCAGGTAAAAACCAAAGCTGAGCCAAATGCAGATGGCACGTATGCCATTTCAGGTACCAAGATCTTCATCTCGGCGGGTGAACATGATCTGACTGAAAATATCATTCATATTGTACTTGCACGCCTGCCAGATGCACCTGCGGGCACTAAAGGTATTTCCCTGTTCATCGTACCGAAATTTATTCCGGCAGCTGATGGCGGCATTGGTGAACGCAATCCTGTCACTTGTGGTTCGATTGAACACAAAATGGGAATCCGTGCATCTGCAACAGCTGTACTGAACTTTGACAATGCGGTTGGTTACCTGATTGGTGAAAAGAATAAAGGTCTGCATGCAATGTTTACCTTTATGAATACGGCACGTATCGGTACTGCAATTCAGGGTATCTGCCATGCAGAACTGTCTTTCCAAGGTGCTCTGCCTTATGCCAAAGAACGTATGTCGATGCGTGCCCTTTCTGGCAAGAAAGATCCAGAAAAAGTAGCTGATGCCATCATTCACCATGCTGATGTTCGCCGTATGTTATTGACACAAAAAGCAATTGCTGAAGGCGGTCGTGCAATGATTTATCATGCAGCACAAATTGCAGACAAAATGAATGATGCTCTGGTTCGTGGCGATACAGCAGCTTTCGAGGCGCATGATGATCACTTAGGTTTCTATACCCCTATTCTGAAAGGTTTCCTGACTGAACTGGGCTATGAAGCAGCCAATCACGGTATGCAAGTCTTTGGCGGTCATGGCTATATCAAAGAATGGGGCATGGAACAGATCGTACGTGACTCGCGTATCTCTACTCTTTATGAAGGTACAACAGGTGTACAGGCACTAGATCTGATTGGCCGTAAAGTGCTGTTAACTTCTAAAGGCAAAGTGATTCGTGATTACACGGCAGAAATCCTGAAATTCTGTGGTCAGCATGCACGTAACAAATACATGCGTCTTTTTGCTTGGGACTTAACCAAACTTTGCGCACAATGGAATGCCTTGACGGTTCGTATCATGCTGGCTGCACGTAAGGACCGTGATATTGTTTCTTCTGCATCTGTAGATTTCCTGATGTTCTCAGGCTATGTGATGATGGCATACTTCTGGGCACAACAGGCTGCGGTAGCTTCCGCAAAACTGGCTGAGGGCAACGGTACTGAAGTTCCTGAGTTCTATAAGGCAAAAATCAAGACAGCTGATTTCTACTTTGAGCGCATGTTGCCGCGTACTCAAGGTCATGCTGAAGCCATGGTCAACCCATCTAAAACGATGACTTCACTGGCATCTGAGCACTTCAGTTTCGATTACTAAGTTTTCACTGACTTTGAAAGTCAAATAACAAAAAGAGAGCCACGGCGCTCTTTTTGTTAAAGCATATTAAGTCCTTGATTTTTTAATTCTGTATAATTTTTCTACAATTTTATTTTGAGTGATATCAACTGCATAAAAAATAATAGTGATATACAGCTTGAATATCTCTGAATTCAGGGTATGATGGTTGCAACTAGAAAAATTCTTGTTTTGGTTAGTCTTCTTTAAGTATCGCAGTTTTAGTCATAAACCTCCGTTTTTATAGATCAAAAGCTCCATCCAGTCTATTTTTCCAAGTTACATCTTAGTCATCCCATAGATTGACTATAAATCAATAAAACTCAATAGGTTATATTATGTCTAATACAGTTACTGGTACAGTAAAGTGGTTCAACGAAACTAAAGGTTTTGGCTTCATTCAACAAGACAACGGTCCAGACGTTTTCGCTCACTTCAGCGAAATCCAAGGTTCAGGTTTCAAAACTTTAGCTGAAGGCCAAAAGGTTTCTTTCAGCGTTGCTCAAGGTCAAAAAGGCCCTACAGCGACTAACATCACTGCAATCTAATCGTTGCTAAGATGAAAAAAAGCACTCATTAGAGTGCTTTTTTTGTGCCACACATAAATAGATACTTATCTTAGGTCCATTAATTAAGGTCTTACTTTTCTTTAATCCCTAGTCTTTCAATTCAAAATACTCTGTCTAATTTCTTCATCTGATTACAGTCATGTAAAAAATTACACTAAGTCATAATCATCACAACAGCCCATATTACAAAATATCGCCTAAGCCTCGTTAATATGAATGACTTGAAGGAAAAGTCGAAATAGAAGAAAAGCCCTAGGTAATCCATCGGGCTTTTTTATTTTTAAAAAATCAAAATGATATCAAAGGTTAATCTATTGCTTACTCTAACTTGAAACTGATATCGGCACTGTGATTATCTAAAAATACATGCTGCCGATGCCAAGCTAAAAAGTTTTGATCGGGCTGATAGCTCTTTGGCACCTGTAATCTCTGCCCCTCATACTGTTTTAAATAAATATATAAAGACTGGTCGTGTAGTGCTTTATTCGCAATACAAACTTTAAACTTTTCATCAATAGCAATAAAACCAGTATCAAAAGCTTTATCTAACAGAGAAGACAAGCAAATTCCATTCCGTGGGTTAGTTCGTTGCGCATAATTTTCTGACCAAGGAATGATATGGGAAGCTACTAGAAAATCTTTGGTTTTGATCCCTGAAATTGCACATTGATATTGATAATTGAGCTTTACTTTTAAAGCAAATTCTCTTTGTTCAACGCCTCGGATTTTGACATGGGCACGCTTATCTTCAACAAAATAATGAGCAACTTCTTGCTCTACACGAGTTTGGGATGCATTGAATTCATAAGTATTACCTTGCACCCCAATATTCAGCAATCGCCAAAAATCATCAGCATGGATTTCATTCATACCATATTGCTGGAAAAAATATTCCCAAGTTGGGCCACGGGTCTTAAAGCTCCACTAAAAATTTTCCAAATCGGATTGCAGGATGGGATTTTCAAAAGCAATGCCTTGTTCAATAGTGGCATAGACTGGCTTTTGACGAACTTTATCGGGCCCAGATTCATTCGGAACTTCAATCATCTGACCAATGCGGCCAGCACCGTAAATATAGAATTGGTTTTTTATTTCTGAAGCTTTTTGTGGTCGACGATAGAGAAAGAAATCACCTGGACGAACTTTATTAAATTTTGCCTTGTCCCAATGATATTCCTCAAAATCCAAGTCACCATACACCAAATGATCACTTTTACTATCAAAAATAAAAAAGCGTGCATCGCCTAATTCTACTTTGTAGAAATCTAATAAAGGACTCACCCGCCCCTCGCAATATTGTTATGTTATTCAAATGACTTAATATTTGAATAATCACAAAATTATTGAGAAATTAATAGAGACGAATGGAATTAAACTTTATTAAATAGAAATCCACAGGCTTATAAAAACTCTTCCAGTACTGAATTTAAGAACACATGCCCCTGCTCGGTACAAGCCAGACGTTCTGGATCTTCAACCATGAGTTTACGTTGACGCAGTGAAGTCAATAATGCATTCAGACCATTCAGACTGAGGCCAGTACGCTCTGCATACAACTTCGCTGCTACACCGTTATTTAAACGCAAGGCATTCATCATAAATTCAAACGGCATATCTTCAGCTTCAATCCGTTTAAACTGCAAATGTTCTGCTGGCACCTTCGCTAAATAGTCTTTTGGCAAACGGGTTTTCTGGAAACGATAGATCCCATCAGCTTGAGTCACTTTTCCATGCGCCCCTGCCCCAATCGACAAATAATCGCCAAACTGCCAGTAATTCAGGTTATGTGCTGACGGTAACTCTTTACGCCAAGCCGAGACTTCATAATTAATAAAGCCCTGAGCTTTTAAATAAGCCTCACCCTGTTCCTGAATATCTTCCAAGACATCATCCACAGGTAAAATAGGCTGCGTACGGAAAAATACCGTATTTGGTTCAATAGTGAGCTGATACCAGGAAATATGAGTCGCTCCATTTTCCACAGCTAATTTCAAGTCATTTAAAGCCTGTTCTAAAGTCTGTTCTGGTAATCCATGCATCAGATCAATATTAATGCGCTCAAAACCTGCCTCTTTCGCATGCGCAATTGCCGAGATCGCATCTTCATTGCTATGAATACGCCCCAGCTTTTTCAAATGCTCAGTATTAAAGCTTTGTACACCGATCGAAAGACGGTTAATACCCGCTGCCAGATAACCGGCAAATGGATCATGCTCTACTGTGCCCGGATTGGCTTCCAAGGTGATTTCACAACCTTCTTCAAAAGGAAGCAGTGCTTTTAATTGACTAAATAACCACTGATAACCTTGAGCAGAAATCAGGGATGGTGTACCCCCACCAATAAATACACTATGAATCTGACGTCCCTGAGCAAAGTCAAGCTGGGTCTTAAAGTCTTCAACCAAGGCATGCAAATATTCCTGCTCGAGATCCAGAGACAGTTTGCCATCTGGTACCGCATGCGAATTAAAATCACAATATGGACATTTACGCATACACCATGGCATATGAATATACAGGGACAAGGGAATAGCGGCAGGATTTAAATCAGTCAAGGACAGTGCTCAGAACATCAGATGAATTTTGTTGTATTTTAGCATGACAAAAGTACCCTGCTTATGAATTCTCATCCGCTTTACAGTAGACTCAGTTTAACTTAACAAAAACAAGACCCTGAGAATGAAAATATCTTCCGAGATCCTGCTGTTTATCCCTTTGGCAATGGCAATTGGTATTGGCTTAAGTTTTCAGACCGGTATCAATACCCAGCTACGGGAATATTTATATTCTCCCTTACAAGCTGCCCTTTTCTCCTTTCTGATTGGTACAATATTGCTTGCTGTGTTGGTATTTTTTCAACAGGTGGATAAACCGAGCCTCAGTACATTTACGCAATTGCCCTGGTATTTATGGCTGGGCGGTGTCATCGGTGTCTATGCAATTAGCATGAGCATCTATAGTGCACCTAAGCTTGGGCTACTGACTTTGTCTGCATTGGTGATTTTTGGACAGCTGGTCTCTTCCATGATCATTGATCATTTTGGCTGGTTCGACAGTGAAAAAATACAACTCAACTGGCAACGTCTTCTGGGTGGCGTGGTGATTTTTATTGGTGTGCTTCTCACTTTACAACGCTAAACCTTCTATCTAAGCACATGATGAAAGATGAGTATTTTTTGTGTCGAATGTTTCGTCAGCCACAACCCTAAGCTTTGAATTAAAACGACTGTTCACCTTAATGTTGCCCATTTTGATCACCCAGTTTTCCCAAGCTGGTCTTGGTCTGATTGATACCATTATGGCGGGGCATCTGTCTGCAACTGATCTGGCAGCCATTGCGGTCGGAGTCGGGTTATGGATTCCGGTGATGTTATTATTTAGTGGCATCATGATTGCTACTACTCCTTTAGTGGCTGAAGCTTACGGTGCTCGCACTCCCGAGAAAATTTCAACGATTGCCCGTCAATCCCTTTGGGTGGCTTTAGTACTCGGAGTAATCGCAGGGCTAGTTTTGCAGATTTTACCTCTAACCCTACCTTTGCTGGGTGTGCCGGAAAGCTTGCAGCCTAAGGCTGGCCTGTTCCTGCATGCCATTGGTTTTGGTATGCCAGCCGTGACTATGTATGCAGCACTGCGTGGCTATTCCGAGGCAATCGGTTATCCACGCCCAGTCACTGTAATCAGTCTATTGGCCCTGCTGGCATTAATACCACTCAACTTTATTTTTATGTATGGTTTCGGTTCAATTCCTGCATTGGGCAGTGCTGGTTGTGGTTTTGCTACAGCGATTCTGCAATGGCTGATGCTGATTACGCTCGCGATTTATATTCTAAAAAATAAGTCTTATCAGGCAACCCAACCTTTTACTCACTGGGAAAAAATTAATACTTACTGGCTCAAACGTATTCTCAAGCTAGGCTTACCGATTGGCTTGGCAATTTTCTTTGAAGTGAGCATTTTCAGTACGGCAGCGATTGTCCTGAGTCCGCTGGGTGAAACTATCGTCGCGGCACATCAAATTGCGATCTCGATTACATCGCAGCTATTTATGATTCCGATGTCTTTGGCGATTGCTTTGACGATCCGTGTTGGAACCTATTATGGCGAGAAAAACTGGGTCGCGATGCGTCAGGTGCAATGGCTGGGTTTAGTCACTGCTACGGTGCTTGCCGTATTGACCATGCTGCTGCTGTGGTTCTTTAAGCATGAAATTGTGGCGCTGTATACCTCGGAAATGCAGGTCTCCCAGATCGCAGTGTATCTGGTGCTATTTGCAATTGCCTATCAGCTGATGGATGCCTGGCAGATCAGTGCGGCAGGTTGCTTACGTGGTATGCAAGATACCAAAGGCCCGATGTGGATCACCATGATTGCCTATTGGGTGATTGCATTCCCGGTCGGTGTCTATCTGTCCAGATTTACAGATATGAGTGCGGCCGGTGTCTGGGTGGGGCTGATTGTTGGTCTGAGTGTGGCCTGTGTGTTACTACTCATGCGTCTCTATGGCAACAATAAACGTTTAATTCAGCAAGCTTAAAAAGAATTAAAAGGGATGATTTTTCAATCCTATATTCAATTAGCTCGCAAGCGACATGGATGTCGCCGTTGATCAGTCATCTTGCGCCATGCTTTAAAGCAGTGCTTAAAGCGTGCTCAGGATAGAGCATCAGATTAATAAAGGGGTTTTATTACTTTTGCCGCTGTGAAAGTAAAAACTACCTACACAATGAGATAAAAATGCGAATGAAACATTGAGGGCATGATCATTCAAAACTCTAGTTTGTTTCTAAAGCTGCTTTTAAACCCTGTGGAATCTCAGACTCATCTGCTACTTCTTTAATGACGACCTGGCCTACAATCACTTCTGTCCCATTAAAAGTCATGGTTGGTGAACCATACAGTTCATAGCCTTCATTTAATGCCTTGGTGACACGGGCACAAAAATGCACATCATCCTTACCGGTAAAATAACGATAAACTTTCATGGAATAATCTTAGCTTAAATCATGCTGACTATTCTAATCTCATCAATGCATAAAAACTCAGAATTAATGGTTAACCCAATCACTCTAAATAATGAATCAAAGCGGTATTGGCACAGTTTTTGGAAGATTATTGAAGAAATTGTGAAGTATGAGATTGGGCTAGCAACACAACCTCTACAATTAGTTATAGGCATTTACGCCTTTGTCGCCTATGATCAAAGACAGCATTAAAAAGATGATTTTGAGGAATTCCGCATGGCAAAAACGGCTAGCACACCCGGTCGTCGCTTTATGAAACTTGCCGGTATGACAGCAAGTATCGCCAGCAAAACATTATCAAATTCTATTAAAAATTTAACTGCCGACGAAGAGCAGAAAAATGCAGCGCGCAGCAAACTTTTTCAGGATATTGGTGTACAGATTGCCGACACTCTTGGGGAAATGAAAGGCGCGGTGATGAAAGTCGGTCAGATCGCTTCTCAATATAAAGATATTTTTCCGCCTGAAGTCGCACGTGCCATTTCCAAGTTGCAACGTCAGGCGCCAGCCATGCCGTTTAATGTGATTAAAGCACAGGTTGAAAAAGAGCTTGGCAAACCGCTGGAGCAGATTTTCCAGGATTTTGAACCTAAACCTTTTGCAGCTGCCTCGATTGGTCAGGTGCATAAAGCCACCTTGCCGAATGGTCAGCAAGTCGTGGTGAAAGTGCAATATCCGGGTGTGGAGGAAGCTTGTGAAAGCGACCTAAAACAGGTCCGTCTGGCGTTACGTCTGATGGGTGTATTGAAAATTGACCGTAAACTGCAAGATCAGCTGTTTAAGGAAATTCAGCACAGTCTGGACGATGAGCTGAACTATGAAATCGAAGCACAAAATTTAGAGGTTGCTCGTGCTTTCCACGAAACACTGGATAGCAAAATTGTGATTCCACAAGTCTATCCGGATTATTCGTCACGGCATATTCTGACTTTAAGTCTGGAACATGGTGAAAGTATTGAAACTGCCAGTACCTGGCCGGTAGAAATCCGTAATGATCTGGGCCGTCGCCTGTTCCGTGCCATTGGCCAGGAAATTTTCTATCTGCGTCGTTTCCATTGTGACCCGCATCCGGGTAACTTCGCCTTCCGTGAAGATGGCACAGTGATTATTTACGATTTCGGTGGTGTAAAAACTTTATCTACTGAAGTGATTGGTCATTTTAGAGAGTTAGTACATGCAGCTCGGGAACAGAATATTCCGATGATCGAGCAACAGCTAGACTCGCTTAAGTCACTTACAGAACTTGGAAAATTCCCTCAGGAACTGTATGAACAGTGGCTGGAAGTACTGTTACGCCCACTAAATGGCTATTATGATTTTGAGGAAAACTCGGCGCACCATGACGGGGTAGAGCTGATCAAGCCATCCTTGAAATATTGGGACGTATTTAAACCTTCTCCAGATACGTTGATGGTAAACCGGACCATTTCAGGACAATACTGGAACCTGATTCATTTGAAAGTTAAAGATGATCTCAGTGATGTATTTGAGGAGCTGGTGCCGAAACGTGCCTAAGCTTTAACAAGAGTTACACCAGGATACACATCGTTACCGGGCTTATATTGAAAACAATATTGTTATATTATAACATAACATTAAATCTAATCATTGTTGTTCAAGCAAGGTAAAAATATGCGTCCAGATATCCATCCAGAGTATCGTGAAGTACTATTTCATGACACCAATGCCGATGTTTATTTCGTTATTGGCAGCACCATGAATTCAAGCCAGACCCGTGAATACGAGGGCAAAACTTACCCTTATGTCACTCTCGATATTTCAAGTGCGTCTCATCCCTTCTATACTGGTGAACAGCGTCAAACCAGTAATGAAGGCCGCGTAGCAAGCTTCAATAAACGTTTTGCACGCTTTAAACGCAGCTAAACCTTAATGTCTCATTTCTAGATCCTCTATTGTCAGGAAATCTCCCTAGTTTCCTGACTTTTTTATGCCTGCGCTAAAGCCAGCTGAGTCAGATAGAAACCAATTCCCAGCAGCAGTACACCGACAATCACACTGGATACGACATAGCTGACAGCAATTGTTAGCGCTCCCTGTTTAAGCAGCTGAAAAGTTTCCAGACCAAAACTGGAAAAAGTAGTAAAACCACCCAAGATCCCCACCATAAATAACAGCCGTGCTTCATTCTGTAGAAAGCTGTATTTCTGGCTAAAGGCAAAGAAGATCCCCGCACATAAACAACCGATAATATTAATCCACCAGGTCGGCCAAGGAAATAACATCTGCGGCTTGAAAATCAGCATGCCTGTTGCATAACGCAGTGTCGCCCCGATTGCGCCGCCCATTGCCACTAAAAGCCAGTTCATGTCCTCTCCGTTATCCTTCAATCCTGAATACGTCATCAGCCCTTATATTGAGCGAGAATAATGAATAACATCATGCACCTAAAATTGCACAATGAACATGGATCTTTGCCAAAAAATTGGTATATTCGACACCATTCATATTTATTTAAGTTCTAGAGGGAAACCCCATGGCTCAGGAATTACTGGCTCAATTGGCTGCTGGCGAAGCAAAATTTGCTGATGTAATTGCATTCATTGATGCACGCTATCAGCACACACCAACAGCTTTTAAAAATGGCCAACAAGCCAATGCCGCTACTGAAAACCAGGGCAGTGCAAAAGTATTCTCTTTTGCTAAATTAAATGGTCTGGATCAGGCGCAAACCTTAAGTCTGTTTGCTGAACACTATGCCGCAGTACTGGCAACGCCTGAAGCGACCGACCACCAGAATATTCGCCAGTTCATGCTCAATGGCTGGGATGGCATTCAGTTTGAAGGCGAAGCGCTAGCTGCTAAATAAATACTCAATCAAGCTATAAAAAAACCGCTCCTTTGAGCGGTTTTTTTCTAAGATAGATTATTAATGAATGGCTACAAATAGCTACGTTGTACCTTTTCAATCCATTGAATTGAATTGACACGAAATACTTCACATGCACCATCACCTGTATCGGTCGGGGTCAATGATGAGGTCCACACCAGATCTTTATCTCGCACTTCAACCAGCTCGCCTTTCAAGCGGACCAGATCACCACGTTTGACCTGTTTAATGGCTTTGGCAATCTGCGGATTGGCAGGAATGATATGCATATTGGATACCATCTGCATGGCCTGTGCTTTAGGCACTGGAATACGGTCCATTTTCCAGTTCAGATAGCGGTCATACTGGTTTACCGTGATATGCCGGGCAATTTCCGGTTCAGCAAATAGTCCCCAACTTACTGCATAATCAATTGGAGAAAACTTGGCCTGCGGATCATTATTATAAATTTTTGAACCCAAGATCCGGAAATCACCTTTAAACGGCTGCAATACCGAAATTGACTGGCCTTTTGCCACGGGTGGCAAGCCTTTGGCAATATTATGTTCTACGGATGCCTGTGACAGCACCGGTAGCATCAGACCCAGACACAGGGCAATATGCTTCATGCTTTTCAACCTCATCTTGCTTTTATCCCAACAATCTCAGTTCATCTGTTTACCAAATATATTAGCGCGAACTTATGAAGGAAATAGTTGAAATTGGTAACAATGTGCTATGAATGAGTCGTACTAAAAATTATATTTACCGCGGAATTTTCGGTTAAGCTAAGCGCAATCCAGCAATAAATTGAACTTAAAATCATGCTGTATAAACTTTATCAAAAACATATTTTCCCGCACCTGCTAAATCAGGTCATGCAAACCGCATCACTCATGGATCTGCGCCGCGAACTGTTACTTGGGGTTTCTGGTGAAGTTCTGGAAATCGGTTTCGGTACCGGGCTGAATCTGCCCTTCTATCAAGGTATATATACTGTCTATGCCTTAGAGCCTAATCTCGAAATTTTTAAATTAGGTCAAGAGCGGATTCAGGCAGCGCCTTTTGTGGTTGAGCACATTCTTGCCAGTGCTGAAGGATTACCTTTTGATCGTGATCAGCTGGAAAATGTAGTTTCAACCTGGACTCTCTGCAGTATTCCTGATCTGCATCAAAGCCTGAAGGAGATTTACCGGGTACTGATGCCAGGTGGAACTTTGCATGTAGTAGAACATGTACTGAATCGGCAGAATCTGAACGTGCAGCGTTTACAGCATTTATTGACCCCGATTCAGAAGAAAGTCGGGGATGGCTGCCATCTTGATCGGGATATTGAAACTGCTTTACTTGAAGCTGGTTTTGAACTGGATAAAGTAAAATATGTCGATGCCGCTGGTATTCCAAGTATTGGACAGCGTATGTTGCTGGCTCGGGCACGCAAACCTGTTTCAGGCATTAAATAAAATCAATTCACCTGAATAGCATGCACTTTAAGCAACTGACATTGGGCGCGATGTTTCGACCCGATCCCTGCCTGAAAAGCCTGACCTGTAGTACCCGACTGTACAGTGACAATGTCACCCTGAAGATGAACCTGCTCTCCTGATTTCAGACGGCGAATCTGATTGGCAATATTTTCATTGGCGGCAATCAGGCTAAAATGCTGTACATGGGTTTTAATGGCTTCTTGCTGCGCTGTAGTGACCGCACCTTCAATCTGGAAGCAGCGTTTTGGCTGATCGAGCTGCAGTCTGGCCTGCATAGTGGGCAAAGGCTGAGTCGCCAGCAAGACATCAATATTGCTGACATAGGCCAGATCATTAAAACTGCCCACAAAGGGACTGGCCTGATGCAAAACCCGACGGTTTGGTTTGATGAACGATTTATCCAGCACTGTATACGTTGCTGAAACAGGCTGCACCGCTTCTACCTTAAAATTCTTAAGGACGCCGCTTTCTTCCAGATGAGGGATGGCGCGAAAATACTCTGACCAGACCCAGATCCCAAATGCGAATAGTGCTGCGGTGATCAGTAATTTATCCATATGATCTTTTCCTAATCCTCGAATTCTTCAAAATCGATACGGATGGTTTCAAAGCGTACCCGTCCTTCCTGAATTGCCCGGGCAATTGCCTGTTGCCCTTTGCTCAGCCGTGCGCCACCACTCTTGATATCGATCAGCACCACTTCAATATCTTCAGCCAGACCATCACCATCACGGAAGTCGGTATAACCATCGAAAACCACATAATCTACGGGATCACCCAAGAACTTTGCATCACTGGGTAAGTATTGAAATTCAGGCATAATCGGTGCCAACTGTTCGGCCATTTTCCCCTTGAGTACAGCACGGCTGGTATTCACACTACGCTTCTGGGCCGCGGTCAGGGCCTGCTGATGTTCTAGTTCCAGCTCGGCAATGTAGTGTTCATATTCTGCCTTGATGCGGCCATTACGGCTTTGCCCCAGAATGAGTGTGGTCAGCACAATCCCGATACACGCTCCTATTAACATTGCCATCCATATGGACATTCAATCTTCCTTAATTTTCACTTAAGTTATGGTTAGATTCGACTGAAGTCGAGGTTTTCCGCCATCTGCCGATCAAAAAAGAATGATATGCTAGCAATGTACATAAATAAATCACCCCGACTCATGAAAACAATTTTAGTTGCAAATCAGAAAGGTGGTTGTGGCAAGACAATGACTGCCATCAGCCTAGCATCAGCACTGGCCCAAAAAGGTTACAAGGTTGCGCTGGCTGATGCCGATAATCAGAAATCTGCACTGCAATGGCTAAAACATCGCCCTGAAAATGCTGCACCGATTCAGAGTCTGGACTGGCGTAGTACCAAATCTATTGGTGATGCGCCCAAGAAAATCGAATACCTGATCATTGATGCGCCAGGCGCTTTAAATGGTGAGCATGCGGAACAACTGGTCAGTGAAGCACATGCCATTATTATTCCCTTACAGCCTTCATTTTTTGATATCGATTCGACTCGTCGTTTTCTGAAACATCTTCAGGAGATCAAGCGGATTCGTAAAGGTAAAGTGCAGATCCTGCTTCTGGCAAATCGTAACAGGCCGAATGCAGCATCGAATCAGGAAATTCAGCAGTTCTTTGACCGGATTGAACAGCAGCCAGTGGCATGGATTTCTGAACGTGCACCGTATGGACGTCTGGCAATGGAAGGTCTGTCGATTTTCGATAAACCACAAAAAATGTACCGGGAAATGCAGGCACAATGGCAACCTGTATTAAATGCCATTATCGATGATCCAGCCCAATGGTTCTAAACTCGCAGCGTACGATATCTTTTTTTTGATAAAAGAATCCGTATAACTTTGTCAGTGTACATTTGCGCCCGGCTTTTTTTCAGTTAATATGCCTGACAGACCTAAGGAATGAGTCATTGAATTCAGTGCAACAATACGCGCCTACATTACAAAAAGTTTTATTGTTTGGATTATTTTTTATCCTGCTTTATTTGAGTTTTAATGTACTCAAATACTTTATTGTACCTGTAGTTTGGGCAGCCATTATTGCCTATATGACTTGGCCTCTGTATCAATCTATCAAACGCTCTGTCGGTTCAAGACCGAACCTGAGTGCGATTATCATGATGATTATGGTGACGCTGGTGGTCGGTATTCCACTGACATTTGCCATCTTCCTGCTGCAACATGAAGGTCGTAGCCTGTATTACGAATTACAGAAACAGGTCTTTTCTGGTCATCTCAATGTTCCAGACTTTATTCGTAATCTGCCCCTCGTAGGTAAGGAAATTTCCCGTACCTTACGTGATATCAATAACGACCCGAACAGCATTGTTCAGAATATTTCCATCTGGATTCAGGGGCACCTGAACTACGGTAAAGTGGTATTTAATGAAATCAGCAAAAACCTGATTAAGTTAGGTTTTGCGATGCTGTCTTTGTTCTTTTTCTACCGTGATGGCGAAATCATTCTGAAACAGGTCAGCAAAGCCTTAGAAAAAGTGATTGGCCCACGTGTGCATCATTATCTGGATACCATTTCTGATACCACGCGTGCCGTGGTCTATGGTGTCGGACTGACTGCAATTGCACAGGCCCTCCTTGCGGGTGTGAGTTACTTTGTCGCAGGTGTGCCAAACCCGATGGTTCTGACCATTATTACCTTTATTTTTGCCCTGATTCCATTTGGCCCACCTATGGCATATGGTGCAGTATCCCTCTGGCTATTTTCACAAGGTCAAACCATCGAAGCGATTGGCGTGATGGCATGGGGCGTCTGTATCGTCAGCACGGCCGATAACGTGATTCGTCCATTGGTCATTTCCGGCGCAACCCAGATTCCATTCCTGCTGATCATGTTTGGTGTACTTGGTGGTATTGCCAGCTTCGGTCTGATTGGGGTATTTATCGGTCCAGTGATTCTAGCTGTATTACTGGCGATCTGGCGTGAATGGCTGCATGAAAATGGCCAGAATGAACCGCTGATGATGCCGAAAGCCACGCTGGCCTATGATCTGGAAGAAGAAAAGAAAGATCCACCAACATCGTCACTTTAAGTGGTGTTGGCAGCGCTTATATCGCATTACAAAGCTAAAACATTTAAGTGCTTAATCCATATAGAATTGTCATAAATTCTCTGTTTCAATGAGGACACAAAATCAAAATAAGTATGGGATGCCATATCATGTCTGCATTGTTTAAGTCATCAATGTTCAAGTTATCTGCGCTGGGTATCATCAGTGCGGCCCTGTTCACTGGTTGTGCAACCTCTTCGACTCAACCAAGTATCGACAATATGAAAGCGGTTACGGTAAATGCTGTATCTCCACAAGTTGTGGGTCAGTCGATTGGTATGGTTTACCTGGCTGATAGTCCAGCGGGTCTGGTGATTCGTACCAATTTAAGCAACTTACCTGCGGGTGAACGTGGTTTCCATATCCATGAAAATGGTTCATGTGCTCCTGCTGAAAAAGACGGTAAAGTCGGCGCTGCAATTGCTGCGGGCGGTCACCTGAATACCAA
This sequence comes from Acinetobacter sp. HA, assembly GCF_000264725.1. Taxonomy (NCBI): domain Bacteria; kingdom Pseudomonadati; phylum Pseudomonadota; class Gammaproteobacteria; order Moraxellales; family Moraxellaceae; genus Acinetobacter; species Acinetobacter sp. HA. The sequence goes on from NZ_AJXD01000006.1 coordinate 79,136, forward strand.
TCAGGCACCGAATCACGGTACGCCAATGAGTGGTCACCTCGGTGACTTGCCAGCGCTGAAAGTAGCTGCTGATGGTACTGCGAAAGTGACTGTGGTTGCACCACGCTTAAAGCTGGCTGATGTTCAAGGCCGTGCCATCATGGTTCATGCCGGTGGTGATAACTACTCTGATTCACCTAAACCACTTGGCGGTGGCGGTGACCGTATTGCCTGTGGCGTGATCTAATTCATTGACTACAGCAAAGCACCTTCCCGGAGGTGCTTTTTTATATCTTATAAATCATACAGATCATTTTACCAATATAAAAATATAGCTAAAACCAACTATACAACTCTGAATTATTTATTTTAAATACAATTACTTATAATTATAAAGCCTATTTATTCTGCTCTTTATATCGACTACACTCGTAGAGTTTCCAAATATTCTGACTTGCTTATGAACATCAAAACCCTACGCCTTGTTGGTCTGATTGAAGGTATTTCTTTCCTGCTGTTGTTATTTATTGCTATGCCAGTGAAGTACATGATGGACAATCCTGTTTTGGTGAAATATATCGGCATGGGGCATGGCGTGTTATTTATTCTTTTTCTGGTAGTACTGTTTGCGGTATGTGAAAAACAGAAATGGTCACTCAGTATGTTTATTATGGGCCTGATCGCTTCAATTCTGCCATTTGGGCCATTTATCTTTGATATGAAATTGAAGAAGCTAGAACAGCCAGCTAAAGCTTAATTTTGGGATTGCAATCATTATCAAATGGTAATGGACATTCCCACTCCTTTTAGGAGATGAGCAGCACTGCAGCGCAAGGGTGAGGTTATTTTATTAATATTACCCTCTCTCTAACTCTCTCGCAGAGGGAGAGAGAACATTCAATACATTTTATCAAAGGGATATAAAGTAAATACCTTCATTTATATGAAAATTTAAAAAGGAGGAGCTTAAAACTCCCCTCTTTCCTTTCTTTCTGCCATCAGTGTTTTTAAACATGCTCTTGGAATGCCAAACCACAGTGTAATCAGCACAGCACAAGAAATACTATAACCCCAAATAGCATAGGCTTCATAAATCACCCGAACCAGCTCAATCACAACGAAGAAGCTCAGCATCATCAGTACAGATAATGCAGCCGCTACGGTGCCCTTAGACACTTCAGAAGACATCAAAGCAAAACGGTAAATAACCGAAAAACTCAAGCCTTCACCGAAACTGATTAGAGTCATGCCAAGAATCAAGCAGTGTACAAAATAGTCTGGAATAAACAGCCCCGCGACGATGACCAATGTTCCAATAAACATCAGCGGAACGGCACGCATGACAGTGTGACCTAAGGGCATTTTGTCGATGATTTTCAGCAAGACCAGATTACCTGCAATCAGGCCGCCCAAAACTGGAATCTGGGCCAAACCATACTGCATACTGGTCAGGCCCAAATGCTCGACCAGCATGACTGGGGATAATGCAATCCACAGCATTAACGGCATGCAAATGGTAGGCAATGACATGGTTAATGTCACAAAGCGCTTATTCTTCAGTACTTCTTTGAAGTCATCCCAGATATAACTCAGCGGCTGTTTAACCCGACTGATTTGAGGGTCAGGCATTTTGGCTTTAAGACCAAACCAGCTCAAAAAAGCCAAGAAGGCAATCCCGATAAAGCCCCAATGCCAGGATACATGCTCAATCATAAAGGCACCGAGCACAGGCCCCAACAATGGTGCGAGCAAAGACACATTTGCCATGAGTGCCATGACTTTAATGGCATCACGTTCTTCAAAGGTCTCCTGAATTGCAGCATAGCCTACTGCACCAATCACGGACAGGCCAAAGCCTTGTAAAAAGCGCAGTGCAATAAAGCTTTCAATATTCGGAGCAAACAGAATTGTCAGACAAGTTATAACAAAGAAAGCGACACCACCGAGTAATACAGTTTTACGACCGAGTCGATCAGATAAGGGTCCAAGCACAGCCGCAATAAATGCCCCACCCAATAAATAAAAAGACATGGACGACGGCGCCCAGGTACTGCTCACACCAAATTCTTTGGTAATGGCGAGCATGGCGGGTTGTACCAGGTCATTGCCGATATAGACGGAGAACTCAAACAGTACCAGCGCCAATGGGAACATAATGGTGGCATGGGTGAGTTTTGTCGTTTGAATATTTTGCATGGAAGAGTTAAGGCTCATTTACTCTTTTTAGAATTTTAAAAGAGCTGAATTTAAAAAATTGAGCGAAGTGTAGCAGAGTTTATTGTTTAAAGCTTTTTGGGTTAAGTCTATCTAAATATAACTATTTAATAACTTCTATAAGTTGCGTATTTATAAATTTAAAATAAATTAAGCCATTTTTTTAAAAAAGAAAAAAGCGCATCAATTAGATACGCTTTTAACCAAATTTTGTTTAAAGAGCAAACAATATTATGGACACGGCTCTTGCTGGAATTTTTTCTTATCACTTCCCCGCAAGCATTGATAAGCTTTCTGGGTATTGACCAGCTCCCACTGACGACCATCTAACTTAAAGTGATAAATGGTTTGAATGGCTTTTACCGAATCATCTTTCAGCCCGGTTTCTGTCACTTTCACCTGACCTGCAGTAGGTGACTCTACATTATTAAAGAATTGACGTAGTTCCACTGTTGCAATGTTCTCACGCAGTTCAGGGCGCAATTTTAAAACCTGCTCTATTGGGGTATCTGGTGACTGTAATTTAAAAATTGTATCCTGCGTCGTTGCACAACCACCTGTTACAGCCACACCCAAAGTCAAAGTTGCCAATAAAATTATTCGTAGCATGGTCTTGTTTCCATTGTTGTCTTTATTATCAAAAACTATGATGCCGGGCTTTCTTTTTGCCGACTATTGAGACAATGTAAGTACGATTACACAACAATAAAAAAAGCGCACCTTTCGATGCGCTTTTGTAAATTTGACCAGATTAAAGATCGAATAATTTACCCGGGTTCATGATGCCTTTCGGATCGAACACTTTTTTCAGGGCTTTCATATATTCGATTTCTTCAGCTGAACGTGAATATTCAAGATATGGCTTTTTGGTCATACCTACACCATGTTCCGCAGAAATTGAACCGTCATATTTTTTCACGGTATCAAACACATACTTGTTTACGACTTGGCATTTGGCAAAGAATTCATCTTTAGACAAATCCGCAGGTTTTAAGATGTTTAGGTGTAAATTACCGTCACCGATATGACCGAACCAGCAGATCTCAAAGTCAGGATAGTTCTCAGAAACAATCGCATCAATTTCCTTAATAAATGCAGGAACGTGCGTGATCAGAACTGAAATGTCATTTTTGTATGGAATAAATGGCGCGATAGATTCAGAAATATCTTCGCGTAAACGCCACAAGCTTTCCACCTGATCCAGGCTCTGGCTCATCACACCGTCCAGCACCCAACCCTGTTCCATACAGTGTTCAAAGATTTCCATCGCCTTGTCCATAATCGGCTCAAATGGCGCTTCAAACTCAAGCAATACATAGAATGGGCATTCAGTTTCAAATGGGCGCTGTACATGTCCATTGGCCAGGACTTTTTGCATTGCCAGTTCACCAAAGAACTCGAACGCTGTTAAATCAATTTTTGCCTGGAAAGCGTGGAGCACTGGCATCACTGCTTCAAAGTCAGGCACACCCAGTACCATCACTTGCAGATCTTGTGGTTGACGCTCAAGCTTGATTTCCGCTTCAGTCACCAGACCCAGCGTACCTTCACCACCGATGAATAAGTGTTGTAGCGCATAACCGGTCGCGTTCTTGATCATGCCTTTGTTCAAGCGCAGGATATCCCCTTTACCTGTCACGACAGTCAGGCCAAGTACCCAGTTACGGGTCATGCCATATTTGATCACTTTAATGCCGCCAGCATTGGTCCCGATGTTACCGCCAATTTGCGATGAACCCGCAGACGCAAAATCTACCGGGTAGTACATCCCCTGTTCTTCAGCATAGTTTTGCAACTGTTCAGTCACGACACCTGCCTGCACGCGTACCATACGGTCTGCCGGGAAGAATTCCAGAATCTGGTTCATCTTGTCCATGCTGACTACGATCTCGCCATTGGCTGCAACTGCACCTGCAGAAAGGCCGGTACGACCACCCGATGGAGTCACGGCAACGTTAAATTGGTTCGCCAATTTTACGATGTCTTGAACCTGCTCAGTGGTTGATGGGAAAACGATGACTGACGGGTTTGGATCAAAGTGCTTAGTATGATCGCGACCCCAATTCTGGAGGCTGTCCGTATCGATTTTAATACGGTTTTCACCCACAATTGCAGTCAATTGGGTCAATAACTCAGGGGTTAAAGCGACTGGAGCATTCATCGTTTGCAGACCTAGCATGAAGTAAACAAGAGAGAGGTCGTCTGTTCATTTGCATATTTTTCAGGCATCAAGGCCTGTATGAAATTCAGACGATACATGACCATTAAAGCATCAAAACGGGCTGCTTTAAAAGCATGGCGCAATATTATAAGCTATTTTTAGGCGATTCCCTGAAAAAATGACAATTTAGCTAATATACCTTTGAAAATGATAGTTTAATTCAACCAGAATCATCATTTCCACCAATATCACTTGCAAAAATACCTGATATTCACGTCATGAAGGAAATGTAAATCGGGTACTTTCCTATGCTATTATACTGCGACTAAATTTGGCCTTTGTAGCGGAGCCGTAATGAGCCAACATCTATCTCTACCTAAAGATAAAATCCGTTTTCTATTGCTAGAAGGCGTTCACCAGAACGCAATCGACACATTGAATGCAGCTGGATATACCAACATCGACTATCGCAAAACAGCGCTTGAGGGTGAAGCACTGAAAGAAGCGATCAAAGATGCGCACTTTATTGGTATCCGTTCCCGTACTCAGCTCACTGAAGAAGTGTTTGAAGCTGCGAACAAACTGATCGCGGTAGGATGTTTCTGTATCGGTACCAACCAGGTAAATCTGGATGCAGCAATGCGTCGTGGTATTCCGGTATTCAACGCACCATATTCAAATACTCGTTCGGTTGCTGAACTTGTACTTGCTGAAGCAATTCTTCTTCTTCGCCGTGTACCTGAAAAATCGACAGATACACATGCAGGCGGCTGGAACAAATCTGCTGTAGGTTCATTCGAAACGCGTGGTAAGACTTTAGGTATCGTAGGTTACGGTTCAATCGGCTCACAACTTTCTGTGCTTGCTGAAAGCATGGGTATGAAAGTCATCTACTTCGATACAGTGACTAAATTACCTTTAGGTAATGCACGTCAGGTCGGTTCATTAGGTGAACTTTTGGCAAATGCTGACGTGGTATCTCTACACGTGCCAGATGTTCCGTCTACACGTAACTTCATGACCAAAGACCAGTTCGCGCAAATGAAAGAAGGTTCTATCTTCATTAACGCGGCACGTGGTACCTGTGTTGTGATCGAAGACCTGGCGGATGCACTGAAATCAGGTCACCTTGCAGGTGCCGCGGTTGACGTATTCCCGAAAGAGCCGAAAGCGAACGGTGAAGAATTCGTTTCTCCACTGCGTAACATTCCAAACGTGATTCTGACTCCACACGTGGGCGGTTCTACTATGGAAGCTCAGGCGAATATTGGTCTGGAAGTTGCCGAAAAATTCGTGGCTTATTCTGACAAAGGTATGACACTTTCTGCGGTGAACTTCCCAGAAATTGCGCTTCCATTGACTGAAGGCAAACACCGTCTGCTTCACATCCACAAAAACATCCCGGGTGTTCTGTCTAAGATTAACAATCTGTTTGCTGAACACGGCATCAACATCTCTGGTCAGTCTTTAATGACCAAAGGTGATGTCGGTTACCTCGTGATGGATGTAGATGCGACTGCATCTAAAGAAGCACTTGATACGCTACACGAAGTTGAAGGCACGATTCGCGTACGCGTATTGTTCTAATTCAACTACTGAAAAAACCGCAGGCTTCGGTCTGCGGTTTTTTTTATTTTTTAGGGATTTATTTTCCCTGAGTACAGTCCGCTCCTGTGCGCAGTATTCGATTACTTCGAAGCCAAATTTAATCATGCCAGATTTTAAAATTGCACCGATGGTGCAAGCGCCACTGATTTTGCTGATCGCCATGATCAGCATGCAAAGCAGTGGCTCCTTTGCCAAATATCTGTTTGGCCAGTTTCCAATTCTGACGGTTTCCGCAATGCGCCTATTCTTAGGTGCAGCCGTGTTGGCGTTGATTTTTAAGATCTGGCAAATCAATTTCCGTCAGGTGAAATGGTCAGCGATTATCAGTTATGGCTTAGCTCTGGCTGGCATGAATATGCTGTTCTATCTGGCGATTGATCGCCTGCCACTCGGTATTGCAGTTTCTTTTGAATTTATTGGGCCACTCAGTGTGGCGCTATTTCATGCCCGGCAGAAATTTGATTTTATCTGGGTCGGGCTGGCAATTCTGGGACTGGTGCTGCTGTTTCCCTTTGATCAGGCCGCACAGCCACTTGATCCGATTGGTATTCTATTTGCCTTGAGTGCAGGTGCCTGCTGGGCACTGTATATCGTCGCGGGACAGAAGCCTTCCGGGGTTTCCGGCAACCATACCGTGTGCTTAGGCATGTTTGTCGGTATGCTGGTACTGATGCCAATTGCACTCTTTGCAGGAATGCCAGCTCATACTTTTGAACCAATCAGCCTGATGTACTTTTTAGCTCTGGCAATATTGGCCAGTGCACTGCCCTTTACCCTGGAAATGATTGCACTTAGAAATTTAACCGCTTTGAGTTTTGGAACCTTGATGAGTCTGGAACCTGCAATTGCAGCATTTTCCGGTTTTATCTTTTTGGGTGAAACTTTATTATGGACCGAATGGCTGGCATTAGGCACAATCATTAGCGCTTCAATTAGCTGTACGGTGACCATGCAAAAGCGCAAAAATAAAAATATTTAAATCATTGATCATTTTCTACTGTAGGAATTTTTAAATTCAAAGTTTTGCGCAGTGATTTTTACACTTTGAATTTAAAATTTTCTGGTCATTTATGGAGCTTAAAAATTTAAATTCATTTGCTTTAAATTTAAGGCAACTGTTCACAAAATATTCTCTCCGCCTACTCATCAAAAATTAACCAGTTTGCTATAATCTGCCTTTCTCCCTGACCTGAATTCTGTGCCTGCCTGGCATATCAAACTCCCATGCCAAACGCCCAACTCCTTGCTGTGTTGTACATGGTTTTATCCATGACTTCATACCAGATCAGTGCATCCTTTGCGAAGCAATTATTTACTGTACTGGACCCGCTGACAGTAACCATTTTGCGTCTATGTTTTGCCGCCATTATTGTCTGTGTGATGTTCCGTTCCTGGAAAATTATCTCGCGACTGCCCTATCTCAAATGGAAAGATTTACTCTGCTACAGCGCGGCACTTGGCCTGATGAATATCCTGTTTTATATGTCACTGGGCAGACTGCCTCAAGGGATTGCAGTCGGCCTGGAATTTGTAGGACCGCTAGGGCTGGCACTGTTATCGATTAAAAATCGCAGTGATTATATCTGGGTAATTCTGGCAATTTTAGGAATCGCATTGATGGTGCCATGGGGACAAGCTGCCAATCATCAGTTTGACCTGCTGGGTGCTGCCTGTGCATTAGGTGCTGGTCTATGCTGGGCCTTCTATATTTTCTTTGGTCAGCGTGTGGTACAGCAGAATATGGGTATGCATGCCCTGACCATTGCCATCAGTATTTCTGCGCTATGTTTACTTCCATTCGGACTATATCACAATGCTGCAGCAGTCCTCGATACCCAGCATTGGGGCAAAGCCATTACCATTGCAATTCTGGCAACAGCAATTCCCTATGCACTGGATCTGAAAGCACTTAAACAGCTGAACAAGATGAGCTATGGCACCCTGTCCAGCCTTTCTCCTGCGCTGGCAGCCTTAACCGGTTTTATCCTGCTTGGTGAACGTACCGGCGTATTACAATGGATTGCTTTGGCCTGTATTATGCTGGCTTCCGTCGGGGTCACATTGCGTGCTGCACGTCAGGCCAGAAAGGCAAAAACAGCTTAAATATCTCTTAAAAAAGATGGCTGAACAGCCATCTTTTTTTGCAATACAGTTTTTGAATTTAAAACTTAACTTTGTACCAGCATGTCTTTTTTCATGTCTTTATAACGCTGATATTCATTCTTGTACTGCACAGCTAAAGCGGTCTTTTGCTCTTCTCCAAGAATTTTACCTGCCTGCTGAAAGAAGCCATGTTCTTCTTCTTTTAAGTGATGATGAACCTTTTCTGAAAGTCTTTTGGCAATCGCAATCCAGCCCGGATTACTAAATTCGGTTGCAGTCAGCTCTTCAATCATCTCATCCATTTCATGATGTTCTGCCAAGGCATGACGGGTAATATTCAATCCCGAATCAGTCATCATCAATGGAATATAGAAATAGCGGTCTTCTGCAGTTTCATGGGCAAAGAGTTCGTTTTTAAGCTGCTTGAACAACTCACGGCGTTCTGCCGTATCCCCGGAAGTTTGTAATAGTTTTTCAGCGAGATCACGCTGAATTTCATGACTTTCCCTGAGTGCTTCAAAAATGGTGGTCATGTAATTTTTCTCCTGTTTTTGTCATGCCTTTTTGCATCATAAAGAGGAAATGGCAAGGGTTCAGGAGGTTTTATAAGTAGAAATTGTATAAAAAACTTTAATATCGAGAATGGTTTACATCTATTTTTAAATCAAAAACATCTGATAAGCCATCCGGCAGATCAGCAAACTGACCAATATGAGAAACAGAATCCGGATAAAACCACTGCCATATTTAAAGGCCAGTTTCACCCCAACAATCGAGCCTGCAATATTCGCCACCGCCATCATGGCACCGATCATAAACAGCACATGACCTGTTGGAATAAAGAAACTCAGTGCAGCCAGATTCGTAGTGAAATTGGCAATTTTCGAAAGTGCTGACGCATGTAAAAAATCCACGCTCAGATAACGGATAAAGAAAAATATAAAGAAACTGCCCGTGCCCGGACCAAAAATTCCGTCATAAAACCCGATCATCAAGCTACCAATGGCAGCGAACATCAGCATTTTCCGTGTCAATTTTTGCTCGACATGTACCCGGCCGAACTGTTTTTTCATGAAAGTATAGACCGCGATCACGATCAGCATGACCAGCACAAAAGGCTTGAGAATATCGACCGGAATTAGCGTGACGCTGGCCGCGCCAGCAAAAGAACTGATATAGCTACACAAGGCAACCACGCCGAGCAAAGCCCACGGCAATTTCACCTGTCGCAAATAGGAAAGTGCCGCGGAGGCTGTGCCGAAAATGGAAGCCAGCTTATTGGTACCGAACACGGTCGCTGGCTGCAGATACGGTAGGCTGCTCATAATCGCTGGAATCTGGATTAGACCACCACCACCGACGGCGGCATCAATTGCCCCTGCCATAAAGGCAAAGCCAATCAGACTGATGATGATCTCGATGTCCATATCAACTTTCTCTTAATATTTACTAGAGATTTAACACACGCTTCGGCACCAGACGCTTACGATCAGTAATTTCTGCCAGGCCCAGACATTTCTCACCCTCAAATACCAGCACTTGTGGCTCTGCCGGATGGTCAATATTACTTTCCATACCACGGCTAAAATATTCAGCACGGCCTTCTGGCGCTTGAACCTGCGGAAAATGCTGCACGGGCGCATAAGCCGGTAGCAATAAAGCTTCACGCTCTTCTTCGCTCAGGCTTTCCAGATATTCAATGGTATAACTTGGAATGATGTCAAAATGACCCGTTTGCGTACGATGCAAATAAGTCAGATGACCATAAGTACCCAATGCCTTGGCAATATCTTCACCCAGTACACGGATATACGTGCCTTTAGAACAGGTCACGTTCAGCGTGATGCTATTTTCAGTAAAAGATAAAAGTTCGATGGCATAAATGGTAATTGGACGCGCTTCACGCTCAATTTCAATACCTTTACGCGCCAGCTCATACAGCGGACGACCTTCTTTTTTCAGTGCTGAATACATCGGTGGTACTTGCTGGATTTCACCAACAAATTGGGCAATCGTATCCTTGATTAGCTGTTCATTCAGTTCAGGAACAGCTTGTTCAAGCAGGATTTCCCCCTCGACATCACCGGTAGTCGTGCTATGACCTAGAAAAATAGTCGTTTGATAACGCTTGGTTGAATCCAGCAGATAATGCGAAAACTTGGTCGCCTCTCCCAGACAGACTGGCAGTAAACCAGATGCCAGTGGATCCAGCGCACCTGTGTGTCCGGCTTTTTGCGCACGATATAGCCAGCGTACTTTTTGCAGTGCAGCATTTGAGCTGATGCCTAGAGGCTTATTTAACAGGAACACACCGCTGATATGACGACGCTGAATTTTAGGAGATGAAGATTTCATGGCAAAAAATCAGACAATTTTTAAGTTGGCGCAATGGTAAAACCCTGGTCAATGTTTTACAACTTTTCTATGCTATTCAATCTGTATTTATGGCATATTGAGCCGATTCATTTCTTGATAATAATTGAAGAAAAACAAAATAAAGGTGCATAGGACATGCAGAAATATAAAATATGGATCATTGTTGCTTTAGTGATCCTGTGTCTGGTCACGCTGTTACTGTGGCTTTCTCCTCAGGATGAAAAGCAGACTGCGAATGAACCAGGTAGTGCTCAGCCAGCCCTACTAGATACGGAAGCAAACGCCCTGAATATCAGTGCTCAGAACAATACTTTTTTTGCCAGCGCCAGCCAGCAGGATACCGAAATCAACTGTCAGATGCAGCTGGATAGCAGTAATCGCCTGATCGTGAATGAACAGACCCGCAACTGTTTTGAATATTTCATTACCCAGTACGGTGAAAAAACCATTGAACAGATTCAGCAGGACTTTAAGACCTATATTTCTCAGAACCACAAAGAGCCTGCCCTGTCCCAGATTCTGGATCTATGGGATCGCTATATGCAGTATCGTCAAAGTCTTGGTGAAATAACCCCACCAGCTGGTCTGGATCAGGAAGATCCTGCCTATTACCGCAGTATCTATACCAGCACCCAGAATCTGCGTAAACGATTTTTCTCTAATTATGAAATTGAAGGACTGTTTGGTACCGAAGATACTTATCATGAATATACACTGGACCGTATGGCAGTTCTGGCAGATAAGAACTTAAGTGAAGCTGAAAAAGCACAGAAACTGAAAGAACTGTTTCAGCAGCTTCCAGAAGATTGGCAGGAAAATCTGGAGCAGCTCAATAAGCTGGAAGATCTACGCAAACTAACCGCAGATATTAAAGCACGCGGCGGTTCTGCTGCTGAAATTCGCCAAATGCGTTTAAATTTGGTTGGTCCTGAAGCCACGCAGCGTTTAGAACAACTCGATGGGCAACGCAGTCAATGGAAATCACGAGTCGAAGAATATTTAAATGCACGCGATCAAATCATACAAAGTGGGATGAATGATCAAGCCAAGCAACAAGCCGTGAAGCAATTACGCGGGCAGCATTTTCAAAATCCACAAGAGCAATTGCGTTTAGAAACCTTTGAACAGGTACATGATCAGGGCGGAAAACTCCCCTTTGCCGATTAACATATTGCAAAGAACAATTGGGGTATTCAATGTGCCCCCTTTTTTATGTATGAAAAGCTGTTTTGAATCCACTTACCACAAAACTATAATATACAAATGTCTATAAATATTAAATAGATATCAAGATGCATGTAGATTTACAAATCTCTGGTGCAATACGCAATAACTGTCCCCAAATGATATGTTTTTTCTAAATTACGCATGAAAAAATAACTAAACGTACAAAAATTAGTCGAGGATGACTCACAATAACATGCCGTAAGCAACGGCAATTTACATATCTGAGCTTTCAGGAGGGAAGCGTCACTTCACTTGTAATAAAAATAAAGAACACAGGATTGTTTTATGACCATCATCTCTAATACACGGACAATTTCATTAGCTATCATTGGCTGCTTACTTGGCCAATCGGTGTGACTCAAGCGGCTCCAAGCGTTTTGCCTATTCAGGAACAGGCCAAATCTGACTATACCAAAACCAAATATCCATTGCTCATGGTGCATGGTTGGCTGGGCTGGTCACGCATTGGCAATTTGGATAACGATGGCATGGTCGCACGTTATAGCACTCACATTACTAGACGATCTATGTATGCTTGAAATTCAAGTGCATAAAGACCTTTTAAACTGACTGATATTTCAACAACCATTCATCATTCGGAACTTGCAATATTGCAAATCTCCTGAATAATGACAATTGACAATAAAAATCGTCATGCTAGGAAAGCACAATAAAATAGAGGATATTATATGAAATATGGATTATTCATTGCAGGCTTAATTGCGGCCAGTACGATTAGTACCTCGCACGCATCCAATGCAGAACAGGTCAAATCTAACTTCGTCATCTCCAGTTATGCCAAAACCAAATATCCCCTCGTGTTCGCACATGGGATGGGAGGCTGGATTCGTGCAGGTACAGATGAACTTGGTGTGGATTATTGGTATCAAATATTACCCGATTTAGCACGTAACGGCGCCAATGCATGGGCAACCCGTGTTTCCCCATTCAACAGCTCTGAGGTTCGCGGTGAGCAACTGCTACAACAAGTCGATGAGATTTTAGCGATTACGGGGGCAAACAAAGTCAATTTACTGGGGCACAGTCATGGTGGACACAGCATTGCCTATGTTTCCAATATCGCGCCAGCTAAAGTCGCTTCTGCCACCGCCATTTCAAGCCCACTCAAAGGCTCACCTGTTGCTGATCTAATTCTCTCAGCTCAAGGCACACCCCTTGAACAACCCTTGGTCAGTCTGATAAATTTCGGTTCTCAGGCCATTGTCTGGGCACAGCAACAGGACCCAAACTCCCTACCGCATGATGCACTGGCAGCGGGCATCAGCTTGAGTCAGGCAGGTTCTAAAACCTTTGCCCAAAAATATACACTCGGTATGCCTGAATCGGCTTGTGGTGAAGGGGCTGCAATCGACAATGGCATTTACTTCTATTCGTTCTCTGGTAATTCAACCTTAACCAATATTCTCGATCCAGACTCGGTATTGGCTGCTACAGGATTACTGATGCAAGCGCCGAATGACAATGATGGCTTGGTCTCACGTTGTAGTGCCAAATATGGCAAGACCATTCGTGACAATTACAACTGGAATCATTTAGATGTGATCAATCAGTTCTTCGCCTTACGTTCAGTCTTTTCTCCTGATCCTGTCGATATCTATCGTCAACATGCCAACCGCTTAAAACTACAAGGACTATAAAGTCATCAGCAAAAAAATGCGCCAAACGGCGCATTTTTTTCACTCAAATAAAACTGATTAAGCTTCAGTTTTACGAGCTGGTAACTTTTCACGAATACGTGCAGCTTTACCAGACAATTCACGTAGGTAGTAAAGTTTAGCACGACGAACGTCACCACGACGTTTCACTTCGATTTTAGCAACGATTGGAGAGTGAGTTTGGAATACACGCTCAACGCCAACACCGCTAGAAATTTTACGTACTGTGAACGCAGAGTTCAGACCACGGTTTTTCTTAGCGATTACAACACCTTCAAACGCCTGTAGACGTTCACGGTCGCCTTCTTTTACTTTTACTTGGACAACTACTGTGTCACCTGGTGCAAAAGCTGGGATGTCTTGTTTAAGCTGAGCATTTTCAACAGCTTGAACTAAAGGATGCTTACCACTCATGGGGTATCTCCAATATGTGTGGGTCAGAAGAGGTCTGAGATCCACTGGGGCTAGAGGCTAAAGCGCATAGACCCGATTGACTTTCCCTTTATGCTTGACCGCTTCAAGACATAAAGAGCCTATTTAAGTACTTAATTTACATTAAGCAGTTTAGTTTGCTCGAAGCATAGCTTCTCGCCTTGCGCTCGGGTAAAGCAATGCTTTACTTACCCTCGCTCATCTTTTAGCCATTTCTTTTGCTGCTTGGTCAGTTCCGCCTGTTCAACCAGTTCAGGTCGACGCTCAAGTGTACGCTGATAACGCTGCAAAAACCGCCATTTTTCAATATTTGCATGATGACCTGATTTCAATACCTCAGGCACATCCAAACCTTCAAAATGGTCAGGCTTTGTATATTGCGGGCAGTCTAACAGACCATCCACAAATGAGTCTTGCACATGGGATTGCTCATCAGACATTGCACCCGGAAGTCTCCGGATAATACTGTCCAACAACACCATCGCAGGCAGTTCACCGCCCGATAACACGTAATCTCCAATCGACCATTCCTGATCGACATATTTCTGGATTAAACGTTCATCGACACCTTCATAACGGCCACACAGCACAATTAATCCGTCATATTGAACAAATTCTTGTACAGCGGGTTCATTTAAGATTTTACCTTGTGGTGACATATACACCACCGGTACGTTGACCGCACCTGCTTCATGAGCAAGTTCTTTGGCACGGCGGATTGCTTTTGCCAGTGGCTCAGCCATCATTACCATACCGGGACCACCACCAAATGGACGTTCATCCACTCGTTTGTAGTTACCCTCAGCATAATCGCGAGGATTAATGCAATGAATTTGCATCAGATTACGTTGTGCTGCGCGCCCGCTAATACCAAAACGTGTAATCGCCTCAAACATTTCAGGAAAAAGTGTAATGACTGCAAAAAACACCGCAGACTCCCGTGTTTCCAAAAATGTTAGTAGTCTACGCCCCAATTGACATAGATACGACCCGCTTCGAGATCAACGCGTTGTACCACATCTTTATGCCATGGAATCATACGCTCTTCACCATCGACGCTATCGGCAGTTGCGCGAACCACCATCACGTCATTGGCACCTGTTTCAAACAGTTCATGGATTTGACCGAGATTAACTTCCTGTTCCTCATCATCCAGACCTAATACCGTTAGACCTTTTAAATCAGACCAGTAATACTCGTCCACACCTGCTTGAGGCAGTTGCGCTTTTGAAATCCAGATATTTGCGCCAACCAAGTTGTCTGCTGCGGTACGATCACTCACACCTTTTAAGCTGACCACCAGGCCTTTGCCATGTGGTTTCCAACGCTTTACATCGACCATTTGCCATCCTGCTTTGGTTTCAATGTACCAAGGCAGGTAGTCAAACATGTTGCTCATAGGTTCTGTATTGGAATAGACCCAGAGCCACCCATTTAATCCATAAGCTGAACGTAGCTGTCCAATCTGAATACGATCTTCGGGTACATTCTGTGTTGGTGTCATGGGCTACCTACGACTTAATTTGCAAAAATTATGCAGCAGCTGCAGCTTTCTTCGCTTGAGCAGCTAAAGAAGCAACACGTTCAGAAGGTTGAGCACCTTGCGCTACCCAGTGTGCAAAACGGTCAGCATCCAAACGAAGTTTTTCTGCTTTACCTTGCGCTGTTGGGTTGAAGAAACCAATACGTTCGATGAAACGACCGTCACGCGCATTGCGGCTGTCAGTTACAACGATTTGATAGAATGGACGCTTTTTAGCACCACCACGAGTAAGACGAATAACTACCATGATACAACCTTATAGTTTTTACGGATTATCCCTGCACCGACCATCGATACATTTCAAACCCCTTTCATAGAGGGCAGTATTTTACGTGAATTTCGCCCTGAATGAAAGATCAAATTTTAGGTTATCAACAGTTAGAATTTATTTATCGGACCAAGCGGAACAAGTATCTGTTGTTACTGGTGAATCCTTACCTTTAAACCAGCATTGGCGGCCTGTCTGATCTAAACTTAAGGCACCATTCCCTTTTTGTGCAGCTGTTGAAATAGGCAAAGCTGACAAGGTATATGCTTGATTAGATGCATCAATTGCCAAATTAATATTGTATAAAGCTTGATGGCTTGGAAATGTACTACTTCCTCCAATACTCGCCAATGTTGCATTTCGATAACTATGATTCATCGCCTTATAACTTTGCAAACGCTGTGCGAGTTGCATCAGCTCCGTTTGAACCTCTACACGATTGGCACGGACTTTATAACTGGTATAGGATGGCATCGCAATTGCAGCCAAAATAGCAATAACAGCCACCACAATCATGAGTTCAATCAGTGTAAATCCGCGCTCTTGATTACCAGTTTTCATTATTTGTAGTCCCACAAGTATATGTTGATACCATATCAGGAGTCCGAGTTTGACAACGTACACCTTCACTAGTCAACAATAAATCGTAATTACGTGGTTGTTTTAAGGTTGTACCTGTTTTAGCACGTTCCACCCGTATCACCCAGTTTAAACCACGTACAGAACTTGAATCTGCGGTTTCATTACCATCTGCGTCTCTTTGTATAGATAAAGGCTTCTTGGTGGCTAAATCCAATAAAGTAAGGGTAAATTTAGTATCTGAACCATCTACAGGAATTGCTAAAGTGCCTGTGGATGGTGCATAGCCTGTATATAAGTAGGTTGCATCAAAACCTTTATAGCTGAAGTTTTTAGCTTTGAATTTTTCTAGCTCTGTCGCTATTCGCAATGCTTCCTGCTTTGCTAAAGCAAGATCTTTACGCTCAATATATGCGGCATAACTCGGAATCGCGATGGCTGCAATGATTGCGATCACAACGACCACAATCATTAGCTCAATTAGGGTAAAGCCTTTCTTGAATTGCATACTCCCCCCCTTAACGCGACTCATACCAGCGCATTTGCTTGAGTTTTACCTGTGTATTAAACAGCTGGCATTGAGGTAAGTTTTTATTGGCAGGTAAGGTACAATCCAGTGCAGATGGCTCATCACGATTCACTACTAAACTCACTGTATTTTCCTTATTTCCATAACCCTGGCCCAAACCTGTACCCAAAATACCTGCACCAAGTTTTACCCGACCTGGTTTGTTTCCAGTGCCTGAGTAGAAACTACACTTCCCTGTAGGTAAACAATATTGATACAGATAAGAGTCACCCGCTACACCTGCACCACAATTTCCGCCAATACCAGTACCATCTCGGTCATACACATTGACATAGAGCATGCCATCTAGAGCATACAGGTCATTCATACCTTTATAACGGCCTGCTTTTGCACTATCAAAATAAGCTTTCCAACCACCATTGAATATATTATTTTGCCCACGGCGTGCTACACCACTATCAAAGTTAAGTTGGGTTAAGCTTTCATCTTCGGTATTTAGTGTGATGCCTGTTTTATACAAGTCCTGACGTGCTACATCATTGTCATACACTACAAATACGGCATCATTAGCACTGTCTGTAGAGTTTAAACCTGCTAATGGCGAACTACGGTTACCCGAACTAAAGGCAACTGCTGCAAAGTAACTCCCATCATCTTGATGAATAGAAACACTCGGCATTTCATAGAAACGAGGACTCAGACCAGAACCCTGATGCTCAGTAAACAAACGAACCGCACGAGTTGCAAAGTTTGCTGTATCTGTTGCTCGATTATTAAAGTCAACACGGAATGCTTGCCCACCTAAATCACCAAAATAAATATGATCTGTTAAACCATCTCCATCACGGTCAATCGCATTAATTTGCGAAACAACACTGTATTTTAGCTCATTGTTCTGAGTAAATCGGCTGGCACCTGTTTTTTCACTATCACTCGCCCACCAGAGTAAATCGCCATTGTGTGCATCAAACATATACACACCATTACCTTTGGTCGAGCTTGGGTTTGCATTATGAGTTTCATATATAGGGTCGTAACCACCACCTACAAACATTACAAGCTTGCGCGTATCGCCCCAATTCACATAAGCGAGAGTCGGTTTTGACCAACTTTGCCCCATTTGTTTGAGTGCAGCAGAAGCATTATCTGCATCTGGATTGATATGGAATTTCAATTCAGGCTTTTCAATGTCAGTTAAGTCCAGTGCATAGTAACTCTTTCCACCCATCCGCAAACCGCCATACACCCACTGCATACCAATCAGATTCTGCGCATTTTCTTCATCGCTCGCTTTACGCCCAGAATCTTTCACTGTTAATGTTCCATCACTTTTTGAAACATATTGGGTGTGTGCAACCCAAGGACCGTCTACACCATAAAATAAGTCGTTCTTACCCGAACCTTCATATTTGCCACTACCTATAAATGCATTTTTTTGTTTTTCCATCATTTCATGCGGTACAAAAGCAAATACTTCCTTGCCTTCGTCATCTACCACATGCAACGCACCTTGCGTAGAACCAAACATCAGGTAATCTTTACGACCCGTTGTAGTTAACTTACCATCTACAACCGTAATTTTTCCTTCTTGGGTCAGCATGACTGGCGTGGAGTGCATCACACTTCCAAGCTCTCGGTACTCTTCTTTACTGGTTAAATCAGCTAAACTCGCAATGCTCTCTGTAATACCTACATCATAACCTAGGAAATTTAACCAATAGTTTTTATGGTCATCATACTTAAATTTGGCAATTTCATTATTCTCTGCAAATAAACTCAATAAACTCACTTGTGCCAAACGATCACCTGAAACAGCAGTTTTATCCTGTTTAATCACTCGATTGGTGAATACTTTACGTTTTGAATTTTGCTCGCCATTTGCGGCAACTAAAGTGCCCAGTGGTAATTGACCTTTAACACCATTGGTCCATAAACCTACGGCATCTTTATTGAGCGCACCTGTACTTAAAATTAAACGTTGTAAGTTTTTATCCACCAATTCGCCTTTTATTACATTATATTTATTTAAATTCCCAGCCCAAAGTTGAGTTTTTTCGCTTGGCTTTGGCTTAAATTCTGCATAATAACCATAGGGTTGTAATTGAATTGGGTTTAAACTATCTATAGGAATGGTCGGACTACCCGTTGTAACAGGTTCAATATTTGGATCAACATCATCTAGAAATTTCACCACACTATTTACCACATCATTAATGGATTGGGCTGAATAAAAACCACCATTACCATATCCACCAACGCTGCTTGGGATTTGACTACGATCCGCTGCTATAATATCAGATTGCGGTTTTGCCCCCCAATTACAGGTATTGATTAGATCTTGTCTATTACTTTTTTCTTGGTCACTAATTCCTGACGCATTTGGATTAGGAAGTTTAGAGCAATCGTAGTAGGTTGAGGGTTTATTTCTAGTATTTGTTAAGGTTTTGACATAAGTGGGATCATTTGGAAATAAACTACCAAAACCCACTACCGCTGTTTTAATATATTTTTCATTACGTAATAACTTAGCAAATTTACCTATTTCTGGCCACCCTTGAGTTGGATCATTACCGCTCGGGGAGCTTCCAGTTAAACCTGTACCAGATAAATTTTCACCCAATACCTCTTCCATCATTGTTTGAGTCGCTGTATAGGAGTTATTAGCAAATCCATCCGTTAAAAAATAAATCCCCTGTCCATTACATTGACTTGAGGTATCAATTCCAGTCAATGGAGAAACATATCCGTTATTAGCATTACGAATTTTTGGGGTTGTATTGGCATCGGAATAAGCATAGCCACTATTGGTCATACCAGAAGTATTCGCTCCCAATAAGTATGCTGCAGATTCAGCATAAGCCATAGCTGATGGTGTGCCATTATAAACATCCAAACTTACAATTTTTTCTAATAACTTTTCGCGGTTTGCTGCCGTCAATTCAACAGCTGGATAAAGAATTTTAGCGCTTTTACCATCATGTGAAAACTGATCGCTATTCACTGGCGATGAAAATTGACCAATCCCAATTCGAGTGGTGTTGAGTATTTGATCCCCAGTTAATAATTTGATCATTGCCATTTTCAAACGGGATATTCGATCATAGCAAACATAAGGAAAGCCCCCCCCTGTCTTCTCACATTCTTTTTCAATTCTACTTTTGTAAGTTGAGTTTAAATTATTAAATGTAGATTGATTCACAGAACAATAGGTTGGATAAAATGATTTAGTTGTCCCATTTCCCACTTTGTAATCTATTTTTTTGTCCGTTTTTGTATTATCACTATATGTATAACCATTCCGTATATTCCAATCATAGCTCCATTTACATATATTATAGTCTTCCACCAAACTACTAGTACTATTACGTACATCTACTGTATCTGAACCATGTGCAATCCCCAACAAATTACGAGCCCAATAGCCATCACCATGCCCCATACTTCCTGATGTATCAAACATCATAAACAAAGTAACTTTACCCGCAGCTGCGTCCTTATAAATCTCAATATCACTCGCAACCGAAGTTTGAATACTTCCACACACTGCCCATGTCATCATCATTGACACAGTGGCAGAAAGAACTTTTTTATTAAACTGTTTCATTTGTTAATCCTCACTGATGCTGTTCAACTACGACACAAGCTTTGGCTGACCACCTACCACATAGTCTGCGCGCTGGGTGTTATAGGGAATATTTAAATCTTCAAAACAGCGTGATACATTTGCCGCACGCTCTTTAAAGCAACCTTCTATTTCTGCTGTACTTGCACTAGAAAAACTTGGCAAGACTGAAATCACGGTAACGCTAATACTGTTCGACACCACAGGCAAGCTGCTTGAGCCAATACTGGTGTTTTGAGCTACGTGTGCAAATGGCACCACATTGTCTATATTTTTCTTTAAATAGACTTGCGCCAATACCGCTGAACGCCCTGTCGCAAACTGATTGGCTTTACAATAACCTGTTACCCCAATTTTGGTTTTTGAACCTGTACGGGAAATTGCACTGGCTTGACTCATAGAAAAAAATGTACTTTGCGATGCACGGTAGCAAAACACCAATTCATCTTCTGCATTAGCAGCGGAGTTAAAATAGCTATACATACCATCTTGGGCTAATTGGCGCTCAACTTGGTTCGGGTTTTCCAAATTAAATAATGCCGCATTGCTATTTTCTAAAAGTAGCGCTTGCACCTGACTATTTGTTGCCAGCCTTAAACCTAGAATGCCCGAACGAACGGCTAATGTGCCCACCAAGGTAATTAAAATCAGAATAACCAAGACCACAATTAAGGTCGCACCTTTTTGCTGATTCATTACGATGCTCCCAATGTATTACGCAAACCAACCACTTGAGTGACCAGTTGACGTATGTATTTTTTATTCAAATTCGCATCACCATCGAACACCACTGCAGTAGTGGTACCTGGGAGGGTAATAGTTTGATTATTTAAACCAGCATCAGCCCCAATATTGGTCGCAGATCGCGCTATTACAGACACCTGCAAGGAAATCACCTGTAGATAATCTTTTTCAGCGGTAATTGAAGACATTAAATTTTTGTATTCATCTATGGTGACATAACGCAATTGGTTATTTTGTGGATTTTTCACGCCCAAAAGCACCTTAAACGCATCAATATTTTGCATGAGTAACTGTGCATTATTATTTAAGCCCGTAATACTGCTATCACCTTCTTTATAATGCCCTGCATCACAGTACAACCCGTAACGATCCAAACCATCACTGCCCTGCTGTGAGGTTGGTAATTTTGCTACATAGTAACGCTGCACCATGGTTGGGCGGATTGCTTGGGTATCCTCATTGGCTTTGGCGGTTGTAAATCCAATTCTATTGCCTTCGCAATCATACATATCTGTATTGCTTAATAATCTTTCATTGATTTTCTTGGTAGCATCATTTGGGTCAACATCTGATGCTTCTTCAATTTGATACTGTGGCACAAACTGAATCACAATTTGATCACTTTTACCTGTGGTTGCATCTTCTTGTAAATTCTGCTGACTTAAAGCAACATCATCAATCAAATTCGCATGTAAGCTTGATGGATAGTTTTCTTGGGCAAAAATTACGCCAGAACCCACCATCTTATTATTAACTTTTTGGTTAGACGGTGTGTTTAGATTGGCGTGTCGTAAGTCATGAGTCAGCATTGCCAAACCAAAATTTGAGTTTTGCTGCACATCACCCATACCCAACTGAAATCCTAAAGATCGTTGTGCGCTGAGAAAAATAGCAGTTGCTGCACTGACCACCAACAAACCAATTGCCAAGCTAATCATCAGCTCAAGTAAAGTAAAACCTTTCTGAAGCTTAGTCATAGTTATAAGCCTCCATAATTATGCATTGTGCGTTTGGGTTATACGCTGTCCCATTGGTACAGTGATTACCTCCACTTCCATTTGTTGCAGTGGTTGTATCCCAAGCCACATATACACATTTTCTTTTCAGGATCGAACCTTGGCAGTCGTTCACAGCAATAGACATGCCTAAATTTTCTGCACGCAACTGAACTTGTTTAAAGTCATAGGCTGCCATTTGATCACTGGTACAAAAATTTGCAGCACAATCTATCACGGTTGCATTTGCCTTATATTCATTTAATCCATCACGATTCATACGGATACGTTCAGATAAATCTCGTGCAATATTCATAGCTTGAATGTTTTGACCTGCGTCTGCACTGGCAGCAACCGCCCGAATTTGCAAAGCAGTAAAGCCTAGCACTGCAATTCCAAGCAGCACCAATGCCACCAAAACCTCGACCAAGCCAACACCACGTTGATTTCTTATCATTGTTTTACCCTCATCCTATTAATTTGGGCATGTGCTATTTGAGCGTTCATATCGAATCGAACCATTTTTATAAAACTCGATGACTGCTTTTTTTGAACTATCTTTTTGATGCTGCAAAATAAAACACTCACGATCATTCGCTGAAACTAAAAAGCCAAACATATTGTAGGTCAGGCTATTGACTGGTTTGGTTGCCCAACTGGTATGTTGCTCTGGCAACCACTTGAACTTGCCGTCTGTTACCGAGGCGTCTAGTGCCAACTTCTGTTCTTTCTTAGTAAATACAGCTTCGGAACGTGCCATTGTTGCCAATTCAACAATAGCTCTTGCATCGCTATGCAATTGGTTCTTACGAATCATGCTGGTCATTGAAGGAGCCGCCATCATCGCGATAATCGCCAACACCGCAATGGTCACCATCAATTCAATTAAGGTGAACCCGTTTTCTTTTCTTTGCATACTCCCCCCAAGACACAGACTTTGCCCTATTAAAAATAATAACCAAGAACTTTACAAAATCCTTACACTTCAGGATAAAAGGCATAAAAAAACAGATAACCGTCATTCAACGGTTATCTACCTATTTTTAATCAGTTTTTTAAGTGCTATATGCTTCGCGGTTTAAGCCTGTGTTACAGGAATACGTAACTCTTTGGGCAAACTAAAGGTAATGTTTTCTTCACGGCCTGCCAGCTCTTCAGGGGCGGTTGCACCCCATTCTTGCAAACGCTGAATCACTTGTTTGATTAAAATTTCTGGTGCAGATGCGCCTGCAGTGACACCAATTTTTGTATTCGGTTGAAACCATGCTTGTTCCAACTCGTCTGCATTATCCACCAAATAGGCGCGTTTCCCCATGCGTTCGGCTAACTCGCGTAAACGGTTAGAGTTAGATGAGTTTGGTGAACCGACCACCAACACCACATCACACTGACTGGCCAAGTCACGCACTGCATCCTGACGGTTTTGAGTGGCATAACAAATATCGTCTTTACGCGGTCCTTGAATGTTCGGATATTTTTGGCGCAAGGCATCAATCACTTTGGCAGTATCATCAATCGACAAAGTAGTTTGCGTCACAAAAGCCACTTTATCTGGATGCTGAACCGCAAGTGCAGCCACATCATCCTCATCTTCCACCAAATAAATGTCGCCGCCATTTTTCTTGTCGTACTGACCCATCGTCCCTTCAACTTCGGGATGTCCTTCGTGACCAATTAAAATCGCCTCTGTGCCTTCACGGGCATATTTGGTGACTTCAATATGTACTTTAGTGACCAGCGGACAAGTGGCATCAAACACTTTTAAGCCGCGACGCTCCGCCTCTTGTTGCACTGCTTTAGATACGCCATGCGCACTAAAAATCACAATATTGTCATCGGGCACTTCATCTAGCTCATCGACAAAAATTGCCCCGCGCTGACGCAAGTCATCTACCACAAATTTATTGTGTACCACTTCGTGACGTACATATATAGGTGGGTTAAAACACTCAAGGGCACGATTTACAATCGCAATTGCTCGGTCTACACCTGCACAAAAACCACGTGGATTCGCCAATACAATTTCCATAGAACCCTCTATGTTGAAGTTAAATAGGTGGGATGTTTAAAAATTTATGCCAACAAAAGCCATCTTGGCTATTTTGTTTAAGGGGCGTCTACTCTAAAATAGAGAAGATATTTTATCATATCAGGAAAAATATCATGTCGGGTCTATTGTTTGTCGTTTCTGCCGCTTCAGGAACAGGCAAAACATCCCTCGTTAAAGCCCTGCTTGAGCGTGTGAATAATTTACACGTTTCAGTTTCTCACACAACACGCGGTCAACGTCCCGGCGAACTCGATGGTGTGCATTATCACTTCACACAAAAACAAGATTTTATCGACTTGGTAAAACAAGGCGGTTTTATTGAGTATGCTGAAGTCTTTGGCAATTATTACGGCACCGCGCAAGCAACGGTTAAAGAGCAGTTAGCCAAAGGTCACGATGTGTTACTTGAAATTGACTGGCAAGGCGCTCAACAAGTACGCAATCTTTTTCCTGAATCGAAGCAAATTTTTATTCTTCCACCCAGTCAGTTTGATTTACGTGAGCGCTTGTCTAACCGTGGCACCGATGCAGTCGATGTGATTGAGCATCGTTTGGGCTGCGCAGTAGAAGACATGCAGCAATATGTCAATTTTGACTATCTGATTATTAATGATGACTTTAATAAAGCCTTGCACGATTTAGAAGCAGTGATTATTGCCAATCGTTTGGTGACAGCGCAGCAGGCACATCGTCATCAAGCCTTGATTCAAAAGTTAATTAGCCCACCCAGCGCGTGATTAAAACTTGAGTCTATAGGCAAAGCACCTTATACTGCACAGTCTGTTTAAATTTACTATTCGAACGAGAATTCTTATGGCACGCGTTACCGTTGAAGATTGTTTAGACCATGTAGACAACCGCTTTGAGCTTGTACTAGTGGCAAGCAAGCGCGCGCGTCAATTGGCACGTCAAGGCATTGAGCCAACTGTAGAGTGGGACAATGATAAGCCAACTGTAGTGGCATTACGTGAAATTGCTGTGGGTCATGTGTCTAAAGATATTTTGAAACAACGTGATCAAGACTATCAAACTTCGAGTCTTGACCTTGCACTTTCTGCAAATAACTTGAATTTAGATGGTTTTTCTTTCCAATAAGAACCACTTTCTGAAAAAGCCTAGTATTTTACTAGGCTTTTTTGTTGTCTGAACTTTAATCTTGCGCTAAAAACCGTTATAACATAAGGATTAAGACCCTCTTTATTAGTGCCAAATTTATCACTATTTTGGCATGAAAAAAATTGACAAGTCATGCAATATGCTTTTCATTATTAAGGTCTAACTGTAGATTCGTTATCACTTGTATTTTAAAGGGTGTTATATGCCAGGCACGATGGTCAGCCAAGCCAAACAACAGCTTCAAGCCATGATCGAACCTTACCTTAGCGTAAGTGAAGTCGAACAGGTGCTTACGGCTTGCGATTATGCTGAGCATGCGCATGATGGCGTTACCCGTAAAAGTGGTGAACCGTATGTGTTACACCCGATTGCGGTGAGTTGTATTTTGGCACACATGCGTTTGGATGCCGACACGCTCATTGCTGCGCTATTGCACGATGTCATAGAAGATACCGACTACAGCAAAGATGACATCACAGAAAAATTCGGACGTACCGTTGCCGAACTGGTCGATGGTGTAACTAAGCTTAGCCATTCGAGCGACAAGGAATACAACAAAGCCGCTTCGTTCCGTAAAATTCTGCAAGCAACCTTACAGGATCCACGTGTCATTATTGTGAAACTGGCAGACCGTTATCACAACATGACCACATTAGATGCGCTGCGACCAGACAAACGTGCCCGTATCGCTCAAGAAACTTTTGATGTGTTTGTACCTATGGCACGTATCGTGGGTATGAATGAAATGGCGGATAATCTTGAACATCTGTGTTATCAAAACCTAGATTTAGATATGTATAACGATGTGCAAGCCGCCCTTTTGCAAACCAAGCCAAAACGCTGCGAATACCAGTCTAAATGGGAACAAAACCTTGCCGACCTGCTACAAGACAATCAAATTGCAGGTCGTATTAAAAAGAAAAATAACAATATTGAATTACTGCGCCACTTTGTAAAGAACGATATTGATCTACAAGAACTGACCCACAGCCACGCCTTTGAAATTATTTTACAAAGCATTGCTGACTGTGACCGTTTGGCTGATATTTTACGTGACAGCTTTCAGGTCTTGCATTATGAAGATCATATCCGTCGCCCACTGCCAGGCGGCAACCAATCGCTCATGATGCGTCTAAAAGGTGAACAAACCACCTTATCACTTACCATTCAAACTGAATTGATGCGTAAAGCCGCACGTTTTGGTGTAGTGTTGGGTGAAAACGCACCGCAAGCCTGCCGTTCTGCCATTCAAGCCTCTATGCAAAGCTTGAACGTGTTGATTGATGGTGAATGCGCTAAAACTACATTTAGCGATTTACTGGATTATCTGCACCAAGAGAAAATTCATGTTTATACCCCGCACGGACATTTACATGAATTGCCGCAAGGCGCCACCGCGGTTGATTTTGCCTATGCAGCCAGTTTATTCTTAGGTAACCACGCCGTCGGTACAAAAATTAATGGTGAAAGCAAACCACTTTCCACACCACTCATCAGCGGGCAAGTGGTCGAAATCATCACCGATGTTTTAGCCACACCCAACCCAGATTGGTTGAGCTTCATTAATACCCAAAAAGCCCGTCGTGCTTTACAAAATATTCTGCGTGATCAGGATATTGAAGAACAGCGTTTGGTGGGTCAGCAAGCGCTTAACCGAGCACTGAAATTATTTAATCACTCGATTCAAGACTTAACCGAAGCCGATTGGTTAAATGTGTTGCAATGGCGCCACATTGACTCTAAAGACCGTTTATTTGAGCAAATTGCAGTCGGTGATTTATTGCCACAGTTGGTTGCAAATCACATTTACGCACTCGATCACGACAGCAGCGAACACTCTGACCGTCTGATTCAGGGTACAGAAGGTATTGACGTGAAATATGCGCACTGTTGCAACCCTGTACTGGGCGATCCGATTCAGGGTAACTTGTCACGCCGTGGCTTGATTGTGCATCGTGCGCGTTGCAACAACTTACTGCATGAGCAACATCAACATCCTGAAAATATCATGCCGCTACAATGGACTTCAGAAGATGTCGATGACGTGAGTTTTACGGCTTATCTCAGCATTGATATGGATATGAATGACGAACAAATTTCCGATTTGATCTATCAATGTCGTAAGGCCAAAACCGGAGTAGAAATGGTACGTAGCCACGATGGCAAAACCTATGTGAATATTGTGGTGAATAACCGTAAGCAAATTGCCAAAATTATTCGTGATTTACGTATGCGCTTCGGTTTCCCACGAATTAGCCGTTTAGCGAGCCCCATCAGCATAGCAGAAGAAGCCAAAGCTTGTTAATTCAATGCGCTGCATGGTGATATTGCCGCACATTCAATCGCTTTTGCATAACTGACTCATCAGGCTACTGAAAGGTGGTCGAATAGTCTATGATGTTCGTACATTATTTTAGGAGAAATCAATGTCTCGCCAAGTCATCCATACTGAAAATGCACCTGCAGCAATTGGTACTTACTCTCAAGCCATTTTAGTGGGCAATACTGTTTATTTATCTGGTCAAATTGGTTTAGACCCATACAGCATGGAATTGGTAGAAGGCATTGAAGCGCAAATTCGCCGCGTGTTTGATAATTTAAAAGCCGTTTGTGAAGCTGCGGGCGGTTCTTTGGCCGATATTGCCAAGCTGAATATTTTCCTGACGGATTTATCACACTTTCAATTAGTCAATCAGATTATGGGCGAATACTTTGCACAACCATACCCTGCGCGTGCAGCCTTAGGTGTGGCTAGCTTGCCTAAAGGTGCTTTAGTTGAAATGGATGGTGTGGTGATTATCAATTCATAAGTCATTATTATTCATATACTTAAACAACATTAAACGATGCCACCTATTGAGTGGCATTTTTTTATTCAAAAACCCAATTACGATAAATGACTTTTCAAATGATTTTTATTGACAAACGATAATAATTATCAATAATAACTCTTATCTTATTTCAATTATTGTGGTTGCATTCATGTACGTATGCTTATGCCGTGGTATTACAGATCAAGACATTAAAGAAGCCGTTGCCAATGGTGCAGAGAGCTATCGTGAAATTCGCGATATGTTTGACTTGGGCACGTGTTGTGGTCGCTGTGCACCTGAAACTCGCGCCATCATTAGCGATGAAATTGCACAAATTGCGTCTCGTCTTGCCGTTGCTGCCTAAAGCTGACGTTTTATTGTTCTCCCGCATTTAAATATTATAATTTTTACTCGGTGTTTCCTCTCCCGCTTTCGACTACAGCGGGTTTTTCTTGGCTTACATTTCTTCACACCACCTAGCTAATTGTTTTTGATTGCGATTTTCATTCGCCGTTCGATAAATCACTCGCCATTTTGCCCAGTCTTGTTTAAGATAGAAATATAGATTGCCTTAAGCGGTTTAAGGCAGAAATTGTTGATGGAGTGCTGCAATGAAAGGCAATCGTGATGTGATTAATCAACTCAACCAAGTTTTGTATCATCACCTGACTGCAATTAACCAATATTTTTTGCATTCACGTATGTTTAATGATTGGGGCATTGAACAACTCGGCTCGGCTGAATATAAAGAATCAATTCGTCAAATGAAGCATGCCGATAAAATTATTGAGCGTATTTTATTTTTAGAAGGGCTGCCAAATTTACAACATTTAGGCAAATTATATATCGGTCAGCATACGGCTGAAGTGTTGAAATGTGATGTGCGTAAAGTCCAAGAAAATATTGAAGCGATTCAAAAAGCGGTGGTTTTGGCAGAACAACAACTGGACTATGTAACTCGTGATTTGGTTCAGGAAATTCTAGAGAAAGAAGAAGAGTACTTAGACTGGGCAACGACACAGCTTGATTTGGTTGAAACTGTAGGCATTGAAAACTATATTCAAAGCCAACTCTAAGATTCATCTCGCTTCAATCGCACAAAAGACTGGTTTTTCCAGTCTTTTGTTTTTAGGGTTTGGTAGAGGTTTTTAGTTCATCTTAGGTCATGATTGAATCATGCTTTTAAAGTAAGAGATAAAGATTCATCCGCTGGGATTCTTTGAACTTATGATATTTGCTGGAACGTCAATTTTAAACCCAATGCATTTGCCACTTTACTCACCGTCACAAAACTAGGATTTCCCTGTTTTCCAAAAGACTTATATAGCCCTTCGCGGCTTAAACCCGTTTCTTGTGCAAGTTTAGTCATGCCATACGATTTAGCAATATCACCCAAAATATGCGCAATATATACAGGATCATCCCCCGCCTCTTCTAAAGCCGCTTCAAGATAAGCCTGTCTATCTTCATCAGTTTTAAGATGATCCTGTATGTCCCATTTTTTTAACTCAACAATCATGCTTCACCTCGTATTTCTTTTGCCAGTTTCAGTGCTGTACGAATATCATTTTGCTGTGTAGATTTATCTCCACCTGCGAGCAAGAGCAAAATTTCACTCCCATGCTGCATGAAATAAATACGGTAGCCAGGACCAAAGAAAAATCTCAATTCAGATACATAATCACCAACAGGTGAAGTATCACCCAAATTTCCCAGTTCTACCCGACGCAAACGAGCATTAATACGTGCCTTCGCTTGCGTGTCTTTTAATGAGTCAAACCATGCAGCATAAGATTGAGTGGTTATAATTTTATACATTTAATTGTAATCTATAGTTTACAGTTTAAGAAGTTTATTTTTGTTGTCTAGCTCAATAGAGCTTAGCTAATTGCAAAAATGCGCAACGCTTCACATAAAAATACGCTATTGATACTTCTGCTTCACTTGAGCCGCGATATCTTTTAGGCTGAGTGTACTTTCGCCACTATTCTCGCCTGCTTCAATCGCTCGCTTCAAAGCTACAGTTTGATTTTCTTGCTGTTCCAATAATCTTAATGCAGATCGCATCACTTCGCTGGTTGAACCATAACATCCAGATTCAATCAGTTTGCTCATAAAGTTATCGAGTTGTGGGTCAATTGTTACACTCGTAGTTCTCGCCATTAGCATGCCTTATTGTATAAATAGATCATACAGTTCTAACATAAATGCCTTTATCTGAGCAAAATTTCAACGCTACTTCAATTTCACACATGAAATCAATTTCATAATGAATACCCCTCTCTTTTTTAAAGAGAGCTTGGGAGAGATTTTCAACATTGGTATCTTCAACCTTAGCGATGCCTTAGTCAATTGACGATATTTAACGCGCTTGTTAATATAATTTTTGTATAGTCGTCAGGCTGAGTTCTTCTTATAAGTCTGCATGAGCTTGGTAATATCTATATTTCAAGAAAATAAATAAAAACAATGTAAAACAAATATTTATACAAAAAAATCAACCATTTACCACAGCAAGATGATTCAAAATCAGGCTGAGTTGAAATTGTCTTTTATCTAACACAACAACATTCCATCAATGGAATATAAAGAGTATAATAAATCATGTGGGATGTCGAATATACCGATGAGTTTGAACAATGGTGGGAAACTCTGACAGAGCAAGAGCAAATATCAATTGCTGCTTCAGTAGAACTTCTTGAAACTTTTGGTCCAAATCTAAAATTCCCACATAGCAGTGGAATTCATGGTACGCAAAAGTACGATCACCTGAGAGAATTAAGAACGC
Organism: Acinetobacter sp. HA; assembly: GCF_000264725.1. Classification (NCBI taxonomy): domain Bacteria; kingdom Pseudomonadati; phylum Pseudomonadota; class Gammaproteobacteria; order Moraxellales; family Moraxellaceae; genus Acinetobacter; species Acinetobacter sp. HA. The sequence continues at coordinate 109,959 of NZ_AJXD01000006.1, forward strand.
AACATCAAGGTCGCCCACTTCGTACCTTGTACGCTTTTGACCCAAGACGTACCGCAATTTTACTGATTGCTGGTGATAAAACTGGCGATGACCGTTGGTATGAGATCAATATCCCTATTGCAGAGCGTCTATATGATGATCATCTTAATCAATTGAAAAAAGAGGGTTTAATCTAATGGCAAAAAAATTTACTGCTCTACGTGCAAAAATGTCTGCCGACTCCCAACAACAAGCACACCAACTTGCTCAACAGCACATGAGTGAAATGCCTTTGCAAGAGTTACGTCAAGCACGCGGGCTATCACAAAAAGTCATGGCCGATTTACTTAACGTTCAACAACCTGCAATTGCAAAATTAGAAAAGCGTACCGATATGTATGTTTCTACTTTACGCAGCCATATTGAAGCAATGGGAGGTCAATTAGAAGTGATTGCACGCTTTCCCGATGGCACAGTAAAAATCACGAATTTTTCAGAAATTTAGTTTATGCTCTGAACTCTCATCTACAAGAAGGACTTCTCCTTGAGGCATGAGTTTTTGAATCCGCCTCCTTGCACCATACATGGCTCACCTTTTTCAAATCCCCCTCAATCCCCCTCAATCCCCCTCAATCCCCCTCAATCCCCCTCAATCCCCCTCAATCCCCCTCAATCCCCCT
>NZ_AJXD01000007.1:0-19986 GCF_000264725.1 Acinetobacter sp. HA
CCCCATTTCCAATTGGTTCTATCTAAAGTCAGTTGCACTTGGTCGAATGAAAACATATTGAAAATCAACTGAGAAATTTGACGATAATCAAAATACTGACCTGCAAAGAAGCGCTGCATACGTCGATAAAATGATTGTGGTAAGCACTTGATGGGCAAGGCTTTAGATGCAGAAGAAAGATTACATGTTTGCTTTAAAATAATCACAAGCATGATGAGCGCAAAGCACTTTAAATGTGACTTGTTCCATTTTAGATATTTGTTTAAGATAAGATATAACTCATTGAGATGTGTCATAGTATTCGTCGTTAGAAAACAATTATTATGACATTATTTCAATGAGTTATCTATTTTTGTCGTGTACAGAGTACGCTCTATAAAAACGAATAGCTAATTTGGACATGGAGTCCCAGAATGAAAAAAACATTGCTTTGTGTAGCAACATCTATTGCTGCCTTGCCTATGCTCACACATGCAGATTCACCTTATTTTAGTCTACAAGATGGAGATGGATTTAAACGCTTTTCTGTTTCAGTAGGTGCACTGCATGTTATGCCGCAAGGCAAGGCACAACCTTTTCGAGTCAATACAGCTATTCAAAATGGCTACACAGCCGATGTCGGTGAGGTTCAATCGCAAACTGTAAAAGATAACTTACGTGACGGATTTGAGCCTCCCTTATTATTAAGTGGGGCATTAAATTTGCTGCCTACCGTTCCTGCCAACATGAGTGGACAAGCCACAATTTCAGGTTTGGAGCAATGGGATAATCCTGGCACAGGTTTAGAAGCAGATAATGTCACCACACTCGGTATTATCAGCAACTATTACTTTACCGATAATATTTCCTTTGAAGTCAAAGGTGGTATTCCCCCTAAAGTTGATTTACAAGGCAAAGGTAAAATCTATGCACCCTTCTCAGCAAATGCACGTCCATTAGGCGGCGCATTGGGTGAGCTTGAATTACAAAATGATATTTTCATTACCGATTTAGAAGCACATGGCCCTGCTGCTTCTGCCCGTGCTTGGACACCTGCATTTGAGTTTCAATACCATTTTGGAAAAACAGGTGTAAATAAATTCCGTCCTTATGTCGGTGTCGGGTTAATGTACGCTTATTTTAATGAATTAGAAATTAACCCACGCACTGAACAAGACCTGATCGCCGCTGGTCACATGATTGCCAATATTAAAGAAGGAAAAGCGGGCGCATCTTTAGAAGGCACACCAAGTGCAGCCAACCCTAAAGTTGAATTAGACGCCACCGATGCCTTTGCGCCCGTTGCCAGTGTGGGTTTTACCTATGACTTTAATGAAAAATGGTTTGCAGTTGGCTCACTGTCTTATGCACATCTTAAAAATGAAACCACCATTACGGTGACCGATGCTAAACACGGCGAATTAATTCATTCTAAAGCAGATATTGAGGTGAATCCGATTTTGGCCTATGCCGGTATTGGTATCCGTTTCTAGACTTTAATTTTTCAGTCCATCATCAGGCAGCCTTTCAGGCTGTCTTTTTGATGCAGCCATAAAAAAATTTTATCTTTTATTTAATTTTTATTCTATCGCCTCCCGCGCAGCAATCTACTAATATAAGCAGGTCTTTCCTGGCTGCCGGACTTTTTATGTCAGATACCCGTTTTTCCAAAGCCCTGATTTATATGCTGATGGGAAGTGCCATTATTCTGGCGCTGTCATTGGGGGTACGACATGCCTTTGGCCTGTATCTGGTGCCAATGAGCCATGAATTTGGCTGGGGACATAATGTCTTTAGTTTAGCCATTGCCATGCAAAACCTGATTTGGGGTGCAGTCCAACCCATCACAGGTGCTTTTGCAGACAAATACGGCAGTAAAATTGTAGTTGCAGTCGGTGGCGCACTGTATGCGCTCGGTTTACTGCTCATGGCAGTCAGTTCGACAGGGTTATTGCTAAATTTAAGTGTGGGTTTAATTTTAGGTTTGGCACTTTCTGCGACCTCATTCCCTGTACTACTTTCTGCTGTGGGGCGTGCAGCACCACCCGAAAAGCGCAGCCTTGCGATGGGCATTGCCAGTGCCGCAGGCTCGTTTGGGCAGTTTATTATGTTGCCATCAACCTTATTATTATTACAAAGTGTGGGCTGGTCAGGCGCTTTAATTGTCAGTGCAATTTTAATTACGTTAATTATTCCTTTGGCATGGATGCTCAAAGCACCTATGTACCAAAACCCCAATACAATCTCAACCAGTCAACCCGCTTTAGGCTTTAAACAAGTTTTGGTGATTACCAAAAACCACAAACCCTTTTGGTTTTTAGCTTTAGGTTTTTTTGTCTGTGGCTTTCAAGTGGTGTTTATCGGGATTCACCTTCCTAGCTACTTAATTGATCATGGCTTTAATGCAACCACAGGCACAGTTTTTCTGGCACTCGTGGGTTTATTTAATATTGTGGGCACCTATACAGCGGGTTGGTTAGGTGGCCGCTATTCCAAACCGCACTTGCTGATGTGGCTTTACGGATTACGCGGGATTGCCATTATCGCCTTTTTAATCCTGCCTTTAAGCATCTGGACAATTTATGCATTCGGAATCATTATGGGTTTATTGTGGTTATCTACAGTTCCTTTGACCAATGGTATTGTGGCAAATATGTTTGGGATTAAATACCTGACCATGCTCAGTGGCATTGTGTTTTTCACACACCAAGTCGGCTCTTTTTTTGGTGGATGGCTTGGCGGTTTAAATCACGATCTAACAGGTAACTATAATGCAATCTGGATTGTTTCTATTGCTTTAAGTGCGTTTGCGGTCTTGGTACATTTTTGGGTAGATGAGGAGCACGTCATTCATGATTAATTCTTTATTTAATTTTAAATTATGGCTCACACTTGCCATCACTGTCCTTTTTGGTTTGTCGATTTTTTTATGGGCGCAAACACCACAGCTATTTGAATATTTTAATCAGGCGTTTTGTGCGCATTAAACTGCTGAAATAGCATCAATAAATTTCACTATGTTTCAGCACAAAAACTAAAAGTAGTAAAACCCAACACTTACTATATTTCTTTATTATTTCAAAATTTTAGAATTCATAATAATTTTGCGCTGTCTGGGTTTAAGTTTTTTCATATGTTTTGATTATCATAAATAAAGTTGAGGCCTCGTAATAACAAATTTATCCCAGTGATTACGAGCAAATTATTAGTTAGAATTGTATTCCGAGACAATCAGGTCATTCCATCTTCCCGGCACTCTTTCCAACTGATCATTACCCTTTCTTGAAACGCTATAGCCTGGCGGATTTCCGTCCATTTTAATAAAAAATGAGAATAACGAGAAAGGTAGCCTAAACCTTTGATAAGAATGACTCTGCATATAGATTGTCTACCATTAAGACTGTAACCGCATCAAAAATCTTTTATTTTCAAGCAAAAAGTTAACTCTGAATATTAGGTTTGATCTAATCGATCTTTAACAAAACCAAGCAGCTGTTTACTTTTTCTCACTTAATCTGTCTGGTGTATTTTCCTTTTTCTGCTTAGCGTATTAGAAAATCAGGATTCAGCATATAAATAGAGGAAAAGACCATGAATGAGCTTCAATTTTCAGATTGTGTTCGGGCCTGTATGAGCTGTTCACTCGCATGTGCCAACTGTGCTAGCGCCTGTCTTAAAGAAGAAGATCTGGAGATGATGCGGGAATGTATTCAACGCTGTCTGGATTGTGCAGATATTTGCCAGCTTTGCGCCCGTATGGAACAGAAACAGTCTCCTTTCATGCATGAGATGTGTGAACTCTGCGCCAAAGCGTGTGACTACTGTGCAGAAGAATGTGGTCAACATCAAGACGATCATTGCCTGCAGTGTGCCGAAGCATGCCGTCGTTGTGCTGAAGAATGACCGAAAAATGGCGGCTTAAAAAATTAATTTGATAATCCTGTTCTTCATTTCAAATGGCATAGGTTAATAGTTGTATGCTCAAACCATTCCAATAAAAAAACCCGCAAGCAAATACTTACGGGTTTTTGATCTAACTTGAATTAATCAAATTAGAATAAACGGTTCATACCATTCAGTGTCGCTACACGATATGCTTCCGCCATGGTTGGGTAGTTAAACGTGGTTTCCACGAAATACTTGATGGTATTGTTCGGGCTGTTCATTACCGCCTGACCAATGTGGATAATTTCAGAAGCATTGTTACCAAAACAATGAACGCCTAAAACTTCTAATGTTTCACGATGGAACAGGATCTTCAATTCACCTACCGTATCACCGGTAATCTGGGCACGTGCCAGATGACGGAATGAAGCTTGGCCAACTTCATACGGAATTTTTTCTTCAGTCAACTGCTGTTCAGTTTTACCAATTGAAGAAATTTCTGGAATGGTATAAATACCTGTCGGAATATCTGTCACTGGTGCAACATCTTTCTCTCCACTCATGTTTGCACCTGCACAACGACCTTGGTCATAGGCAGCAGAAGCAAGAGATGGCCAGCCAATCACATCACCCGCAGCGTAGATATTTTCGACTTCGGTTTGATATTGATCATTTACAGTCAATTGACCACGGCTGTTCGGTTTCAAGCCAACATTTTCCAGACCTAAACCATCAGTATTCCCTGAACGACCATTACACCAAAGGATGGCATCTGCTTTAATTTTCTTGCCACTTTGTGTATGTAGAACCACATAATCATCAGATGTTTCAAGGTAATCAATCTGCTCATTGTGACGGATTAACACGCCCTGCTCACGCAAGTGATAAGACAAGGCATCGGAAATTTCATCATCCAGATAGCTCAGTAGCTTCGGTTGCGTATTGATCAGGTCAACTTTATGACCCAGACCAATAAAGATCGATGCGTACTCACAGCCAATCACACCTGCACCGTAAATAATGATTTTTTGGATTGAATAATCCAGATCCAGAATTTTGTCTGAATCAAATACACGTGGGTGATTAAAGTCTAGGATTTCCGGACGATAAGGACGAGAACCTGTCGCAATTACTAATTGTTTAAACTGAATCGTTTCCTTGATGCCATCTGGAGTAAATACAAAAATGGTATTTTCATCCTGAACATAAGCACGGCCATGGAAGATATCAATTTTATTACGGTCGTAAAAACGTGAATGTGTTTCAACCTGCTGTTGAATCACTTTATGCGCATTACGAAGCACTTGCTTCATGGTGAACTGTTTCCATTCACCGACTTTCTGGAACATTGGATCACGTTGATAACGGATGATGCTTGATACCGTTTGACGCAATGCTTTACTTGGAATCGTACCAACATGAGTACAGTTACCACCAAGTTGTTCACGCATATCAACGATTGCAACGCGCTTACCCGATTTGGCAAGTTTCATTGCCGCGCCTTCGCCCGCAGGGCCTGAACCTAGAACTACCGCATCGTACTTAACGAAAGTCCCACTAACGACCTCTTTCTTACGTGGCATTCAACGCTCCTTTATAAATTAAATTCATCTGCAATATCTGTTTGCCATATTATGACGTAAATCATGTCATTTTGGTGTATTTAACTGACATATATTGTGTGATGAGAACATTTTTTAAATGAATAGTCCTTTTTGCCCCATTTGTAGCTAAGTCCGTTATAATAAAAGCGCTATCTTTGATTATCTCCTCCCTTCAAAAACAGTGGAAAAGTTGAATATGTCTGAAAACCGTAAACCTGAACAGGGTGTCAAACTTCGCGGCGCGGAAAAGGTCGCCCGTATTCCTGTAAAAGTTGTACCTACGGTTGAAACACCACGGAAGCCGGACTGGATTCGCGTCAAAATGGCCGCACCTGAAGAAGTACAACGTATTAAAACTACACTTCGTCAGCAAAAATTACATACCGTATGTGAAGAAGCCGCCTGTCCTAACCTGCCTGAATGTTTTGGCGGTGGTACAGCAACCTTTATGATTATGGGGGACATCTGTACCCGTCGCTGTCCGTTCTGTGATGTGGCACATGGGCGTCCAAATGCACTAGATCCAGATGAACCGCGCCATATGGCAGAAACGATTGCTAACTTAGGTTTGAAATATGCGGTGATCACTTCGGTAGACCGTGATGATTTACTGGATGGCGGTGCACAGCATTTTGTCGATTGTATTAAAGAAGCACGTGAACTGAGTCCAAAAACTTTATTAGAAATCCTGGTTCCTGACTTCCGCGGTCGTATGGATATTGCTTTACGTATCATGACTGAATGTCCACCAGACGTGTTTAACCACAACATCGAAACTGTGCCACGTCTATATAAAGCCATGCGTCCAGGTTCTGATTATCAGCACTCTTTAAATCTTTTGAAAATGTTTAAAGATTATTGCCCAGAAATTCCAACCAAATGTGGTTTGATGGTCGGTATCGGTGAAACTGAAGAAGAAGTTCTCGCTCTGTTAAATGACCTGAAAGCGCATGACGTAGATTATGTAACCATTGGCCAGTATCTACAGCCATCTAAACAGCATGCACCAATCGACCGTTTTGTAACACCAGAAGAATTCGAACGTTATGCAGAACATGGCCGTAAGCTTGGCTTTAAGAATATCTGGTCAGCACCGATGGTACGTTCAAGTTACTTTGCGGATCGTCAATACTATGGTGAACCGGTTCCAGAAGTACGCCGTAAAGTTGATCCAGCGAAAAAAATCGCTGTACAGGCAATTGAAGCTTAAAATGAATTAGATCAAAGCCCTCTTAAGTAGAGGGCTTTTTTATGCCTAACTAATTTTATATTTGTTCACTTTTTAATTATTTTACCTACCATCTCTTAGAGATTAAGTTATTACTTATCTTCACATTTCTTTGCGTGTTCTCACTTGAAGACTGCGCATTTTTCAAACAATCTCAAAAACAGATAAAACACTTCAATATATCGTTGAAATATTTAATAACGATCATTCTCACAACAACAATTGTGAATTTGCCAGTTGCTTAAGCGATGTAAAAAAATTGATCAAGTCTTATGAAGACACCTTAGGGAGATCGGCAGCATCACAATTGTATGACCCTGGAGAAATATAACAATGCTATTTATTTTCGCCGTACTTCTTCTCATTGCCAGTTTATGGGCGATTTTCTTTTTTCAACTCTCCCGTACCACTGGGGCAATTACCCTGATTGTCATGTCAGTGGTTTGTGCCTTTATCAGTCCTTGGTCACTGATTCTGGGTATTCCCCTGATCCTGATCAGTCTGGTCGTCATGATCGAACCTTTACGTATGTCTTTCATTTCCAGGCCAGCCTATAAAGCTTTAGCGGATGCCATGCCGAGCATTAGTCCGACAGAACGTGAGGCTCTTGATTCCGGCACTAGCTGGTGGGAAAAAGAGCTCTTTATGGGGGCGCCGAACTGGGAAACCTTTAATAGCTATCCCTATCCAAAACTTTCCGTTGAGGAACAGGCATTCTTGGATAACGAGGTCGAAACGCTGTGTAGCATGCTGGATGAATGGGAAATCCATGAGAAGAAAATGCTGCCTGAACATATCTGGCAATACATTAAAGATAATGGTTTCTTGGGACTAATCATTCCCAAAGAATACGGCGGTCGTGCCTTTAGTTCCTTTGCTCAAAGCCGGGTGATGAGCAAAATTTCTTCACGCTCTCTCACTGCTGCTGTGAGCTGTATGGTGCCTAACTCTCTCGGGCCGGGTGAGCTACTGCTGCATTACGGTACTGATGAACAGAAAGATCGTTATTTACCAGGTCTGGCCAAAGGTGAAGAAATCCCATGTTTTGGTCTGACCAGTCCTGAAGCCGGTTCAGATGCCGGTGCGATTCCAGATACCGGTGTGGTCTGCTATGGACAGTTTGAAGGTCAGGAAGTCTTGGGACTGAGAATGAATTTCTCCAAACGCTGGATTACTCTAGCACCAATTGCCACCGTGGTTGGTCTGGCTTTTAAAATGTATGACCCTGATCATCTATTGGGGGATAAAACTGACTATGGGATTACTTGTGCCTTGCTACCGGCCAATCATGAAGGGGTAAAAGTCGGTCCACGTCATAATCCTGGCTCCCCTTTTATGAATGGTACTGTTGAAGGTAAGGATGTATTTATTCCTTTAGACTGGATCATTGGTGGCGTGAAAAATGCCGGTAAAGGCTGGCGTATGCTGATGGAATGTCTAGCGGTTGGTCGTGGTATCTCCCTACCGGCTTTGTCTACCTCCAGTGCCGAAATGACTTACCTGAATGTCAGTGCGTTCTCGCGAATCCGTCAGCAATTCAAGATTTCAGTGGGTAAATTTGAAGGCGTACAGGAAGCCAATAGTGAAATTGCCAGTGATGCCTATATGCTGGAAGCTTTCCGTTATTTAGTGACTTGTGGCTTGAACCAAGGTGGTAAACCGGCAGTCATGACGGCAATTGCTAAATACTATGCCACTGAGACCATGCGTAAAATTGTCAATCACGGTATGGATGTCGTGGGTGGCCGTGCGATTCAAATGGGACCTCGTAACTTCCTGGCTCTCAACTATCAGGCCATTCCAGTATCGATTACAGTCGAAGGCGCCAATATTCTGAGCCGTTCATTGATGATCTTTGGTCAAGGCTCGATGCGTTGCCATCCTTATTTGTATGAAGAATTACAGCTTCTGCAAGCTGAAGACCCAAAAGCCGCTCTGAATCCATTCGATACTATGTTGTTTAAACATCTGGGTTATACCTTTAACCGGACTGCCCGCTCTTTTGCCTATGCTTTTAGCAGGGGTTCAAGTGCTGCGCCACAAAGTGCGGTTGATTTTACCCGTCCCTATTACAAGATTATCAACCGGCTCAGTGCCAACTTTGCCCTGACTGCAGATATGTGTCTGGGTTTACTTGCCGGTGATATTAAACGCAAGGAAATGCTTTCTGGCCGTCTGGCTGATATTCATGCCCATCTGTTTATTGCGACGGCAATCCTGAAATTCTTTGAACATAGCAAAAAAACTGAAGCTGAACGTCTGCATGCACAATTGGCAATTGAGAAATCTTTATATACGGCTCAGGAAGCGTTTTATGACCTGTTTGCAAATTTCCCGGTGGGTGTTGCTGCTGGCATGGTCAAACTTATCTGTTTCCCATTTGGCCGCCCTGTCGCGAAACCATCTGACCGACTTAAACAGGAAGTCGCAAATGTCATGATGGAAGATAACGCTTTCCGGAAAGTACTGAAAAAGCATGTTTTCTATAGCACAGCGGAAGATGATGTAAATGGTCGTATGGAATCAACCTTCACCATGTTACTGGAAATTGAGCAGCTTTGGGATCGCTTTAAAAAAGCTGAAAACAAAGGTCAATTTAAAGGACTCAGTTTTGCTGATCATGTGGCTGATGCGCATGAACAAGGCTTTATTAATGAAGAAGAAGCCAATAAGTTACTGCACTATAATGCGCGTCGCTATGACAGCATGTTGACTGATGTCTTCGATTTGCATTTACAGGAAGTATTGGAGCTGGAAAATCCTCATATTTCGAAAGCAGATGCAACAGGTACTGATACTTCAGTTCAAAGTGCACCTTCACATTCAACCAGTCCTTAGATAGAACTTTTATCTAAATCAGACCTTGATTACAAAGTGAAGTTATTTATTGACCTCACTTTGGATATCTCAAGTGGCTATTCAGCCACTTTTTTACGACTATTGCACGATGGTATTTAAGAGATAAAACGTTAAGCTAGACTCATAATAAAATTGAGGGTCAATGATGTCACAACAAGATTATGAAAATGGCTTGAAAGTCCGTACTGAAGTGATGGGTGCAAGCTTTGTAAAGCGCGCTCAGGACAATACAGTTCCTTTTACCCAACCTTTACAGGACTGGATTAATGAACATGCCTGGGGTTCGACCTGGCAACGTGAAGGGATTTTACCACGTAAATACCGTTCTTTAATTACCATTGCTTTTCTTACCGCGCAAAAAAGCCCAACTGAATTGAAAGGCCATGTTCGTGGCGCTTTGAATAATGGTGCAACAGTTGAAGAAATTCAGGAAGTGCTACTGCACAGCCTGCCTTACTGCGGTGCCCCGGCCACACAGGAAGCCTTCCGTGCAGCGCTTGAAGTGATTCAGGAATATCAGACGAATCAAGAGAATTAAGAATTGCTTAGGCTATTTAAATGGCTTATCAATAATAAAGCCGGGAATTAAAATTCCCGGCTTTTTAAATTTTGAATCGATAAATCTATTATTCTTCAATTAAAGAATCATAGCGTCTCTATCTAAAAATAAACTTATCCTTTTAATTCAATTTGAGTTCGCTGTTCCAAGCCTTGCACCGCAGCGGAGAAATCCAGCTGACTGGCCTGTGGTTTGGCAATCTGCTGAAACTCTTGCTGAACCAAAGACATTACTGATAAATCCAGTTGCTGTTGCTGTACCAACTCCAAGGCAATACCAATATCTTTCTGCAATAAATCCAGCGCAAAGGTCTTGTGAAACTCACGGCTCAGTACACGCTGTGCCATGATATTTTCCGACATGCTGCTTTTACCACTGGAATGATTAATACAGTTTAGTGCACTGCTTAAATCAACGCCCTGCCCTTTCAGCACAGTCAGCCCTTCAGCCAATGCCCATAAGTGAGTCGCCATTAAGGTATTATTCACGGCTTTCACCGCAAAACCAGAACCGCTTTCTCCCACATATTCAATCAAACCTGCAAAAGCAGCAATGACCGGTTTGGCTTGCGCAAAGGCAGCTTTATTTCCTCCCACCATCACGGTTAAAGTGCCTTTTTCTGCGCCAACGGTTTGGCCAGAAACCGGTGCATCCAGATAAAAACTGCTTTGTTGCTCCAAGAGCTTCGCCAGTTTCTGTGCTGATTCCGGTACACCACTGGTACAGTCAATCCAGATTGCACCTTGTTTGGGTGGATGAGCTGCAATTAATGCTTCTACATCCTGACTGGTCGGTAAACAGGAAAAGATAAAATCTGCCTGAACCGCCTGCTCAATACTCACTGCCTGCGTTGCAAAAGTTTCAGCATGCGCTACAGCTTTCTGTTCAGTCCGGTTCCAGACCCAAACCTGATGTCCGAGTTTTGGCAAATGGGAGGCCATATGCCAGCCCATTGCCCCGAGTCCTAAAAATGCAATTGTATGACTCAAAAAATGCTCCTTGGATTAAGCGACCGGCTTAACCTCGATGTCAGTTGCAGTCGATGCGGGTTCAGGCAATTCTTTATCTTCACCACGATTCAGGAATAGATTGAGTAAGATCGCAGCTAAAGTCGCAGTACCAATACCCCCCAGATCAAAACCACCAATCTGCAAGCTATAGTTGCCTGTGCCCATGATCAGACAGACTGCACCAATAATCAGCGTACTGTTCTTGGTGAAATCAACACGGTTATCTACCCAGATTTTCGCACCAGCCACAGTAATCAGACCAAATACGACAATCGATGCACCACCCAACAAGGCCACTGGAATGGTACTGATCACTGCACCGAATTTAGGTGAAAGTCCGAGCAAAATGGCGAAGATACCAGCAAAGACAAATACAGTGGTTGCATACACTTTGGTCACTGCCATCACACCGATATTTTCAGCATAAGTGGTCATCCCGGTACCGCCGATAGAAGCGGACAATGAAGTACACACCCCATCAGCAAAGAAACCACGACCCATATATGGAGACAGGTTTTTACCGGTCATCGCAGAGACTGCCTTAAAGTGCCCTAGATTTTCTGCAACCAAGATAATTGCCACTGGTGCAATCATCAGCATGGCATTCATTTCAAAGACTGGACTCTGGAAATTCGGCAAACCAAACCATGCCGCTTCACTGACCTTGGTAAAATCAATTGCAGGTCCGAAGCCCATCACATTGGTGAAAAGGAAGTAAATCAGATAGGAAGATAATAAGCCCAATAACAATAACAGACGGCGTACCATTCCTCGTGTAAATACAGCAATCACACTGATACAGATAATAGTGATTAATGCCATCCAGGAATCAAACTGGTTCGCTGAAACGCTTTTGATTGCCACTGGAGCCAGGTTCAAACCGATAATCATCACGATTACACCAGTGACCACCGGTGGCATCAGTTTTTCAATCCAGTTGGTACCGGTTTTCATGACCAGCAGGCCAATCAAGGCATAAACAATACCGCAAGCAATCGTACCGCCAAGCGCCAGTCCGATATTAGGATTCGCGCCAACGCCGGAATAACCAGTCACTGCGACTACCGCACCAATAAAGGCAAAGCTGGATCCCAGATAACTAGGCAATCGACCGCCCGTGATCAGGAAAAATAAAATGGTACCAATCCCGGTAATAAAAATTGTGAGATTGGGATCAAACCCCATTAATAAGGGTGCCAGCACGGTTGCGCCAAACATGGCAAACACATGCTGTAACCCGAGAATAATACTTTTCCCAGCAGGCAAATATTCATCTGTTTGCACTGGTGTGGTATCGAGATTGCCTTGGTAAGGCTTAAATTTTGGAAACCATGTTTCTTTTTCTTGCATCGGCTTCCCCTCCTTGATTAGGATTGAATTGATTTAGCACATTTTGTGTGGCTCACAGTAAGAACGATTGAAGTACATCAGTGCATTGCCTTGACTCTGGCACATGGCTTTCACCTCACAGAACAGCACGTCATGACTGCCTACGGATAAACATTGGACCACCTCGCAGTCAAAACTGACTAAGGCATCCTCAAGTACAGGTGACTGGGTCACCAAAGTTTTCCAGTTCCCCTGACTGAAACGCTCTGCCATTGGTGTTTTTCCACCAAACAGATTGGAAAGATTTTGTTGATGTGATGCCAGGGTATTCACACACAACACCTGATTCTTTTTAAAGGTTTCATAGACTGACGCAGAACGGTTCAGACACACCAGTAACGTTGGTGGTGTATCCGTCACGCTACATACGGCCGAAGCGGTAAATCCAGCCATGCCTGAACGACCTTGCGTGGTAATGACATTCACTGCAGCACCTAGATTAGACATGCCCTGACGGAAAATCTGCTGATCGACCTGGGTAAAGATGTCACCCGATGCGTTAGTCGCCAAAACCTTATTTAATGCTTTATTTTCTGCAACTGTCTCTGTGATGATTTTAGATAGTTTGGCATTCATGCTGTTCTCCCTACCCCAAATCGATGTTCAGTTTCAGACCTGGGGCATCTAGTAATGAGATTGAATCAGGTGGATCGGCTTATACATGGGCAATCGAAGCAATTTCGACTAGCGCATCAGGTTTGACCAAACCTGTCTGTACGCAATACCGTGCCGGCTTATCTTCCGGGAAATACTCTGCATAAACGGTATTAATTGCTGCATAATCTGCCCAGTCTTTGACAAACACATGATTGAAAGTGACGTCATCCATGCTGCCACCGGCTTCTTCAATGACACGCTTGATGGTTTCCAGAATATGACGGGTCTGGGCCGCGGCATCACCGACATGCACCACGTTATTATTTTCATCAAAGGCCAGCGTGCCTGATACATAGACAATATTGTCGGCCTTGGTTGCCGGTACAAACGGCGCTAACGGTTTTGAAGTTCCTGCTGGAATAATGACTTCTTTAGGCATACTGTTTTCCTTAATCTTGATCTTTAATTCTTTAGGCACTTTCAGCTAATTCAGTTTCTTTAAGTGATTCACTTTCTTTTTGAAAGGTTTCGACAAAATTTGCGGTATCGGATACCCAGCCAAAGAAGGTCTTGATGTTATACAGACTGGCTTCATGGGCTTCGACTGGCCCGGCCTGATGGCATGCATCTGCAAGTGCCACACCAAAATATTCCAGAAAAAAACCATCACGTAAGGTCGATTCCACACAAACATTGGTGGCAATTCCCACAAACACCAGATTGCGAATACCACGCACACGCAACATGCTGTCCAGTGCAGTATTAAAGAAACCGCTATAGCGAGGTTTTTCAATGACCAGATCTTGTGGCAATGGCTTTAATTCATCAATCAATTCAAAATCCCAACCGCCCTTGGCCAGTAATTTCCCCTGTAATTCAGGCTGTTTACGCATAGTCTTTAAGGCATTGGATTTATGGAAATTCGGAGAATCCGTACCACCCGCTTCCTTATATTCTGCATCCCAGCCATTTTTGAAATAAATCACCTGAATACTGGCCGCATGCGCAGCATCGACTGCTTTTTTTATATTTTCGACCACGGGTTTGGTTTTTGAGATATCAAAACCAGCCAGATCCAGATAGCCACCCTGCGAGGTATAGGCATTCTGCATGTCAATCACAATCAGGGCCGTCTGTTCTGGTGCAAGACAAATTGCTTCTGGTTCCGCTTTCAAGGTCTTGCCTGTGCCGAGTTTTTCAGTAAACCCAGCAGTAACTACAGATTCACTCATGCGCTTTTCTCCAGAACCGGTACTGTATCTTCAAGCACAATATGCTCACGACATTTCATCAGTGGCTGGATTTTTTGACCAAAATCTTCAACCCCTTGAATAAAATCATCAAAAGTCAGCAACACACCTTCTGTGCCCTTGATCTCGCCAATTTCATCCAACATTCGTGCCACATTTTCATAAGAACCCACCAAGGTTCCCATATTGATATTCACCGGAGATACGCTAGAAGCCATTTGACGGATATTGGTATCTGCACCTGAAGTGGTATCTTTACCGCCCTGATTCATTAGCCAGTTAATCGCTTCCATGTCGGCGCCATCGTTATAGTGCTGCCATTTGGCTTGCGCTTCTTCATCGGTTTCAGCAGCAATCACCATAAACAGTACATACGTCTGCACATCACGGCCAGTAAGGTCAGTTTTTTCTTTTAAGCGATCATTAATTTCTGCATAAGCCGTTGGAGTATTCAGCCCTTTACCAAAGACAAAGTTGTAGTCGGCATATTGCGCAGAAAATTCCAGACCGGCATCCGACTGACCTGCGCAGATAATTTTCATATCCGCTTGTGGACGTGGGCTGACACGGCAATCTTCCATCTGGAAATGTTCGCCCTTAAAGTCTGACTTACCAGTCGCCCAAAGTTCACGCAGAATTTGTACATATTCAGACAGATATTCATAGCGTTTGCCAAAATAGTCATTACCTGGCCACATACCCATTTGGGTATATTCAGGTGGCTGCCAGCCGGTTACGACATTCAGACCAAAACGGCCATTTGAAATCGAATCAATGGTTGATGCCATGCGCGCGACAATTGCAGGTGGCATCACCAGAGTTGCGGCAGTTGCGAAAATTTTAATTTTGCTGGTGACAGCCGCAAGACCTGCCATCAGGGTAAACGTTTCCAGGTTATGTTCCCAAAATTCAGTCTTGCCACCAAAGCCACGCAGCTTGATCATAGAAAGTGCGAAATCGAAACCATAGTGCTCAGCACGCTGTACGATTTGTTTGTTTAACTCAAAAGTCGGCATGTACTGCGGTGCATTTTCAGAGAGTAACCAGCCGTTGTTTCCAATTGGACAGAAGACACCTATTTTCATTTTTACACCTCATTATTTTTTAACACTTATTCAAAATCTTGAATCCACTGCGGGAATCTTATCTGCAATATAAACATTGCAAACCGTGTGCCAACTATATTTATTCAAATTATTTCAATAACTTAATATTTATTTTTTTGAATTTTTAGTAAAATAACTGTTTTTAACCATGAATCAATTTCGTTCACTATGTTTCATTCAAGTGCATTTATAAAAATTCATGCGTGTGCAGAACCTGCATAAATTCGCAGTAAAATTACTGCTCATACCATAGAAATTATTCATTAGAAAAAATAAAAAGTCAGACCCAGGGTCTGACTTAAATAAATAGATTTATTGGCTGAAAATATCAGGCTGATTTTAAAAAATGCAGCATGTTTTGGTTGATCAGGGCAGTTTCAGTCACCGTAGAAGCATGTGCTCCCGTTTCGAGCAGGTTAAACCGGCTATGTGGCAATAACTGCTGCAGTTGTTGTGAACATTGATATGGCACCAGGAAATCATCCCGGTTGGCAATCAGATGTACAGGAACATTTTTGAGTGCCTGCTGATGCACTTTTTCTAGTTGAAAAGCTTGTACTGCCTGTATACGTGCCAAGACATTTTGAATCGGTGGAAAGTCAAGGAGCTGCTTATTTTCTGCTTCGGTTAATGGGTCAATATGTGCTGAGATCCAGTGTGGTGGATATAGAAATAAAGCTTGGGCCCGAACATAGGCTTCTGCTCCGCTATTCAGCAATAAAGAAGTCCTTGCCTGAAAACATTTTTGGGTATGTGAGTCCAGCTCTCCCCAGGCATTCAACATGGTCAGACTCAGCAACCTAAATTTTTTCTCCACCTGATAGGTTGCGAGCTGCATACCAATATGCCCACCCAATGCATGTCCAATAAAATGAAACTCGCAAATATCCTCATTGATCAATAAATCCAGGATCTGCCGAGCCATATGATCTACGGAATAAGGCGTTGGAAAGAGTTCAGAATCCGCATGACAACCTTCCTGATCATAGGTCACCACATGAAAATTTTGCTGTAAGGCTTTAATTTGAGGATTCCAGAAGCTGGCATGTCCGCCCAAGCCGGAGGAAAGCACTATATAAGGCGCATGTGCCTGTGCTGCAGAGTGAATAAACAAAGACATAAAACTCTCATATTTGAACTATGAGATGAATACAGCAAAATATATGCCTGAATAAGACTATTTTTGAACAATTGATAAAATTATAGCCAGTAGACATTAAAGCTATAATAAAATTCCTGCACCTCAAAACGTACGTTATAGCCCAGTTCAGTCAATTCTGCCGAAAGACCACGGATCTCTTCTAAAGGCAAATGTTTTGGAAATACTGTCAATACAGCAGTATTGCCTTGTCGGGCATTATCCTCAATTAATTGAGCCAAACGGGGCTTATACATTTCAATATTCAAGTTGGCTACATTCGATAAAACTTTGGCCTGGTCCGCAGTCATAAAACTCATTGTTTTTACTCTTTTTTGATTTTATTCAATGAAATTAAATGATTTAAATCACATAAAATATTCGTGTTTTGTAAACCAAAAATAAAAATTGATCATAAAAAAATCCCTCACCAGGAGAGATTTTTTTAAGCGATTTAAATTTTATTCTGGTAAAGGAATATATTGCGATGATGTATTTTGCTGCTGTTTACGTTCACCCACCACAACCTCCAGATCCTGTTTTTTACCTTCACGTTCCACTTCAATCCTAATTTTACTACCTGGAGCTTGCAGAGCTACGTAGTTAATCAGATGTGAGGCTGAAGTAATCTGTTCATCATTGACCATGATGATCTTATCACCGCGCTGAATACCTGCTTGGGCGGAAGGACCATTCGGCAATACTTCTGCCACAGTCACGCCCTGTTCGGATGGTTTCATTACATCATTTCGTTGTGGAGGCAACAAGCTAATACCTAACCAGCCACGCACTACACGGCCATCTTTCAAAATGGCATTCATGATCTGCTGACAAACCTTGGCTGGAATTGCAAAACCAATGCCTAATGAACCGCCAGACTGAGAGAAAATTGCCGTATTCACCCCAATCAAATTCCCTGAAACATCAATTAGGGCACCACCTGAGTTTCCTGGATTAATTGCTGCATCCGTCTGGATAAAGTCTTCATAGGTATTGATACCCAGATCAGAACGACCCGTCGCAGAAATAATCCCCTGCGTCACGGTTTGACCCACACCGAACGGATTACCAATCGCCAGAACGACATCACCAACTTCATTACCACTCAATTTAAATGGCAATACCGGTAATTTATCCAGTTCAATCTTGATCACTGCCAGGTCGGTATCTGGATCAGTCCCAATCACTTCTGCTTCAGCACGGCGGCCATCATTTAAGGC
Organism: Acinetobacter sp. HA; assembly: GCF_000264725.1. NCBI lineage: Bacteria > Pseudomonadati > Pseudomonadota > Gammaproteobacteria > Moraxellales > Moraxellaceae > Acinetobacter > Acinetobacter sp. HA. The sequence goes on from NZ_AJXD01000007.1 coordinate 17,825, forward strand.
GACAATGATCTGGTCAGCCTGCGCAATCACATGATTATTCGTCAGAATATAACCATCTGCACGCACAATTACGCCTGAACCCAGGCTGTTTTCATTTGGCCCCTGAGAGAACTGTTCTGGTAACTGATCACCGAAAAACTCACGGAACACAGGATCATTCAGTAAAGGATTATCCTGTCTCTTCACTTTTTGTGTGGTAAAAATATTCACTACAGCCGGTGCAGCCACTTTCACCGCAGCGCTGTAAGAAACCACCCCACCAGCACGTGAAGTATCCAGTAATGGTTCAACTTTTTCAGCAGGCATTTTGACGCCATCTGGCGCAACAGGTGCTTTTGGCTTTTGCAACTGCTGCCAACCTAGAAAGACGATGATCACTAAGATCAGCAACACCCAAGGTAACCATGTAAAGGTCCGACGCACGTTATTATCCTCTGACAATATTTTTAATTTATTGATGACTAAGTAATTTGTGCTCTATTGTAAAGCTAAACACAAAACTAAACATAAAAAAAGCAAAAGAGATTTGTGCTGCTTTAGTTACAATTCAAAATATGTTTTGATGATGACAATTGAAAGGTTTAGAGAGAAATTTATGGCCAGATTGCAGGACATTATTCAATGGTGCGACCAAACACTGATCGCACATGAATTCAAGGACTATGCCCCAAATGGTTTGCAAATTGAAGGGAAGTCTGAGGTCAATAAAATTTTGTGTGCTGTGACTGCTTCTCAAGGAGCCATCGAAGCCGCAATTGCTCAGGGCGCGGATCTCCTACTGGTACATCATGGCTATTTCTGGAAGGGTGAACCTTACCCAATTACTGGCATGCGCGGTAAACGGATTAAGACACTAATTCAACATGATATCTCACTGGTTGGCTATCACCTGCCTTTAGACAGTCATCCCGCTTTGGGAAATAATGCTGCAATTGCCGACCTATTGGAACTGGAAAATCTGGAACAATTAGATCCAAATGAACGTCGTCCAATTGGCAATATTGGCTATTTAAAACAGGCCATGACACCAGAGCAATTTAAGGCTTATGTTTCAGAAAAATTGGGCTTTGATGCGATTCATTTATCAGCAGACAAAACTGAAATTCGTAAAGTTGGTTTCTGTACTGGAGGTGCGCAGGATTATATTCAAAAAGCTGCAGCACAGAACTGTGATGCCTATATTTCTGGTGAAGTGTCTGAACGGACCTTCTATGAAGCTCAGGAACTGGATGTGCATTATTATGCCTGCGGTCACCATGCAACCGAGAGATATGGTGTTCAACGCCTCGCAAAAGCTATTTCCCAGCAGTTCAATATTGAGTATAGTTATTTCGAATTAAACAATCCGATTTAATTTCACCTGACGGTATTTGACAGTGGCTTTATACGTATAATTTCAGGCTTTATTCTGTATTCTTATTTATCTGCAATGCGCATTTCTGCCTGTTTTTCTATTACAATAAAGCCACTTATTGTCAAAACCCAGCAAAATGCAAGGAATTGAAAACATGACAACCATTACTTTACCAGCATTACCTTACGGCTACGAAGATCTTGCTCCACACATTAGCAAAGAAACTTTAGAATACCATCACGACAAACACCACAATACTTACGTGGTTAACCTGAACAACCTGATCGCTGGTACTGAGCTTGAAGGCAAAACTTTAGAAGAAATCATCCTGGCTTCTGCTGGCGATTCATCTAAAGCAGGTATCTTTAATAACGCTGCACAAGTTTGGAACCACACGTTCTACTGGAACTGTATGGCAAAAAATGGCGGTGGTGCTGCAACTGGCCCATTAGCTGCGAAAATTGATGAAGCTTTCGGCTCTTACGAAAAATTCGCTGAAGAATTTGCCAATGCTGCTGCAACTCAATTCGGTTCAGGTTGGGCTTGGTTAGTTGCTGACCAAGTTAACGGCAACCTTTCTATTCTTAAAACGTCTAATGCTGATACGCCAATGGCACACGGTAAAATTGCTGTGTTGACAATTGACGTTTGGGAACACGCTTACTACATCGACTACCGCAATGCTCGTCCTAAATATATCTCTACTTTCCTAGAAAGCCTGGTGAACTGGGACTACGCAAACGCGAAATATGCAGGCCAGCCTGCAGGTGTTGAGAAATAATTCTTTATTTCTTTACTAAAAAAATCA